>NZ_JBRREH010000108.1:0-14238 GCF_056760175.1 Stenotrophomonas sp. STEN021
TTTTTTGGTTTTTTTTCCGGGGGTGTTTTTGGGGGGGGGGGGGTTTGGTTTTTTTTTTTTTTCCTTGGGGGTTTTTTTGGGGGGGGGTTCGGCGGCGAAGCCGGCACCATTGAAACTGCCAGCCACTCCGCAACCTGACAGACCGTCTGCTTCGCGGCTGACGCCGCTCCTACAAAACCCCGGTGCTTCAACAATTGCAGCCATCGCCGCCGCCGCCGATACTCGGCGCGGTCATGAAGCCGCTTTCCCCTTCCCTGCTACACGCCGCAACCGACATCCCGGTGATTGTCGGCTTCAGTGGCGGCCTGGATTCCACCGTACTGCTGCACCTGCTCGCCAATGCCCCTGGTCGCCGGCCCGGTAGCCTGCGCGCACTGCATGTACACCACGGTCTGCAGACAGTTGCCGATGACTGGCAACAGCATTGCAGCCAGCTCTGCGCGCAGTGGAACATCCCGCTGCAGGTGGTGCAGGTCGAGGTTCCGCGCAACGCTGGCCAAGGCCTGGAAGCAGCCGCCCGCGATGCCCGCCATGCAGCCTTCAAGGCACACCTGCACGAAGGCGAATGGCTGGCCCTGGCCCATCACCAGGACGATCAGGCCGAAACCTTTCTGTTGCGTACCCTGCGCGGGGCTGGCGTCGATGGCCTTGGCGCGATGCAGGGACAACGCAGCTTCGGCAACAGCACGCTATGGCGCCCGCTGCTGCAGGTACCGCGCAGCGCGCTGGAAGCTTACGCCAGCCAGCATCAGCTGCAGTGGATCGAAGACCCAAGCAACGACAGCGCGGACTTCGACCGCAATTTCCTGCGCTTGCAGATCCTGCCGCTACTGCACAGGCGCTGGCCGCATGCCGCTGCAGCGATGGCGCGCAGCGCTGAGCTCGCTGCGCAGGCAGCGCTGCTGCTGCAGCAGAACGAGGCTGCCTTGTTGCAACACTGCCTGAGCGCAGAAAACACGCTGCAGTTGAGCGGACTCAAGCAACTCGCAGCCCCGCAACAATCCCGACTACTGCGCTTGTGGGTGAAGCAACTGGGGCTGCCAGCACTTCCAGCCAATGGCGTGCTGGCGATCCAGCGACAACTGCTGGCCGCTGGCCATGACCAGCAAGCCGAGTTCCGCTGGCAGCAGGCCCGCATCGTGCGCTGGCGTGATCAGCTGCATGCAGTGCCCTTGATCAAGCCCTGGCCCGAGGGCTGGACGCGCGAATGGGATGGCGTTGAACCAGTGGAGCTACCCGACGGCGGCAAATTGCTGCTGCACGGCGCGGACGCCTTCGATGAACCGCTGCAACTGCGCCAGCGTCACAGTGGCGAGCGCATCCAACTGCCAGGGCGCGACCATAGCCACCAACTCAAGCATTGCCTGCAGCAGGCTGACGTGCCGCCATGGCTACGCGCGCAACTCCCCCTGATCTGCGCTGGCGACAGCGTGCTGGCAGCCGCGGACCGGGTGATTTCGGCACCCCTGCAGGCATGGCTGCAGGCTCACGACGCGTCACTGCAATGGCTGCCGCCAGATCGGGTGAATTGACCCTTTCCCGCTGGCCGCTCACACTTGCGTCATGGCAAAGAAGTCCCCCAATGAAACCTCACCGGTGGCCCACTTCGAGCAATCGCTTGAAGAACTGGAACAGCTGGTAGAGAAGATGGAAGCCGGCGACCTGAGTCTGGACCAGTCGCTGACCGCATACGAACGTGGCGTTGGCCTCTACCGCCAGTGCCAACAGGCGCTGGAACAGGCCGAACTGCGCGTACGTCTGGTTACCGATCCGGCCCAGCCGGAGAAATCCGAACCCTTTGAAAGCAGCGGCAATGAAGACTGACGCCCTGCTCACCCGCTGGCTGGAACGCACCGAAGAACAGCTGCAAGACGCCCTGCCCGACCCGGAGCTTGCTCCGCAGGGACTGCATCAGGCCATGCGCTATGCAGCACTGGGCGGCGGCAAGCGCATGCGGCCGATGCTGGTCTACGCCACCGGCTATCTGTTCGGCGCCGACGAAGCGCGCCTGGACGCCGCAGCCGTCGCGGTCGAATTCATCCACGCCTATTCGCTGGTGCATGACGACCTGCCGGCGATGGACGACGATGCCCTGCGTCGCGGCCGCCCGACCACCCATATCGCCTTTGACGAGGCCACCGCGATCCTTGCCGGTGATGCCTTGCAGACCCGCGCCTTTGAGATCCTCGCCGACGCCTGGATGCCACCGGCATTGGCGCTGAACTGCATGAAGACATTGGCCGGTGCCTCCGGTGCTGCCGGCATGTGCGGCGGGCAGGCGCTGGACATCGACGCCACCGGCCAGCAGCAGGCACTGGATGAGCTCAAGCGCATGCATGCGATGAAGACCGGTGCACTGATCCGCGCCGCTGTGCGCATGGGCGCACTGTGTGGTGAAGCCAGCGATGCCCAGCTTGCACAACTGGACAGCTTCGCCGACACCCTGGGCCTGGCTTTCCAGATCCGCGACGACATCCTTGATGTCGAGGCCAGCTCCGAGCAGCTCGGCAAGACCGCCGGCAAGGACCAGGCACAGGACAAGTCGACCTTCCCTTCATTGCTGGGCATGGACGGCGCCAAGGCCAGCCTGGCCGAGCTGGCAACGGCAATGCAGGCAGCACTGATACCGTTCGGTCAGCGCGCAGCGGCATTGTCGGCATTGGCCGAACTGACGGTACGCCGTTCGCATTGACCGCAGCCCTGCTGGTCTTGTGGGAGCGGCGTAAGCCGCGAAGCTCACAAACCAACTGCGCAAAGCCCCCAAAAACCCTCTCCTTGCCTGCGGCAAAGGGAGGGGACAAAGCTGCGAAGCGACTTGCAGCCGACGATGCTCGTTCTGTGGGCTGATGGGCCATCGGCTTCGTGGCTTACGCCACTCCTACAAACGACCATCCACTGCTTCTGCAGCCAAAACAAAAAGCCCGGGATTCCCCGGGCTTTTTGTCGAACAACCATCGCGCCGATTACTTGATCAGGCGGATCGTCAGCGGATAGCGGTAGTTCACACCTTCATTGGCCTTGAGTCCAGCCATGATGGTCAGCACCAACCAGGCAATGCCGAGCACGGCAGACAGCGGAATCACAAGAATCAAAGCCACGCCGAAGGTCACTACCGACAAAACCGCCAGGACCAGCGCCACGATGGCCAAGGTGATATTGAAGTTCAGTGCTTCTTTGGCCTGTTCAGCGGCAAAGGGCATGGTGTCCTTCTTGATCTGCCAGATGACCAACGGCCCGATGAGATTGCCGAGGCCTCCGGTCAACACGCCGGTCAACGCTGACAAGTGGCCAAACATGCCCCACTGACGTTCTTCGGTATTCGTCGAACCGGTCGGTGCCGGCGGCGGAGAGTTCTGGTAATCGCTCATTGTTTCCCCAAGATCCTTGTAAAGGGCGTATCAATACGGGCAGACAGCTATAGGAAGCACATCAGCTCCCACGTAAGAATAGTCCGCTGTTTACCAAGACTGCGTCAATCATTACCTGCTACGGTCATTTTCCCCACCAGGATCGAGCCGGTGGAGACATGCGAACGCCGGTCCACGTCGGTACCGACCGCCTCGATGCCCGCGAACATCTGCTTGAGGTTACCTGCGATGGTGACACCGTCCACCGGGTAGGCAATCTGCCCGTTTTCCACCCAGAACCCACCGGCACCACGCGAGTAGTCACCGGTAATGCCGTTGACGCCCTGCCCCATCAGCTCGGTCACCAGCAAACCAGTCCCCATACCCGACAGCATGGATGCACGGTCGCCGGCATTGGCCTTCACTTTCAGGTTGTGCACGCCGCCGGCGTTGGCCGTGGTCTGCAGGCCCAGTTTGCGCGCCGAATAGCTGCCCAGGATGTAACGCTGCAGTACGCCATCGGTAATCAAAGCGGAGTTGCGGGTTGCCACGCCCTCACCATCGTAGGAACTGGAGCGCAGGCCGCGACGCAACAGCGGCAGCTCGTCGATGGCGAACCAGTCCGGGAACAGCTGGGTGTCCACACTGTCGAGCAGGAAGCTGGCGCGCCGATACAAGGCGCCGCCGGAGACTGCGCTGAGCAGGTGGCCAATCAAGGAACGCGCCATTTCCGCAGCGAACAAGACCTGTACCTCACCGGTAGGCAACGAACGCGGCTGCAGCCGGGCGACTGTGCGTTCGGCCGCGCGCAGGCCCACCGCCGCCGGATCGTCCAGGTCTTCGCGGGCAATGGCACTGGTATACCAGCCATCGCGCTGCATGCCATCGCCCTGCCCTGCAATCAGCGCGCAGCCAATGGAATGGTGGCTGCTGCGGTCGCGGCCGATGAAACCGTGCGAATTGGCATACACCGACACGCTCTGTGCGGTGGAAGCCGAAGCGCCGTCGGAATTGCTGATGCGGCTGTCGCTGCCGCGGCCGGCCGATTCACAGGCCAGCGCCAGGTCCAGCGCCTGCTCGGCGCTCAGCTCCCAGGGGTGCCAGCTGTCCAGGTCCGGGAACTCGGTGGCCATCAGCGCCGGATCGGCCAGGCCGGAGGCCGGATCGTCCTCGGTATGCCGGGCAATGGCACAGGCCTGGGCCACGGTAGCCTCCAGGCTGGCTTCCTGCAGGTCGGCGGTGCTGGCGCTGCCCTTGCGCTGGCCGAAGTACACGGTCACCGCGATGCCACGATCGTGCGTGGCCTCGACCGTCTCCACTTCGCCCAGGCGCACATTCACATCCAGCCCGCGGTCCTCGCTGCAGCTGACCTCGGCCTGGCTGGCGCCCATGGCGCGGGCCCGTTCCAGCAGGCGCTGGGAGATCCCGGTCAAGCGCTCCAGGCGCTGCAGACTGTCGTCGGCGGCAGGGTTTTGGGTGCTAATGGCGTTCAATGCTTTATCCTTGGTGGCCAAATCCCTTCACATCTGCCCGGTCATGCATGACTGGCGGCGGCGTGACGTGGATTTTTCGTGGAGCCCGGCGAGCGCCTGGCTTTCCTGTCATGAAGTTTAGTAGGTAGCAGTGCGATGCGCGGACGCGATCAAGAAACCGGTGAATTTTTGGGCGAAAGCCGTAGCCAGAACCGGCGCGAAGCGCTGGAAGTGCTGGCGCTGGGCGAAACCCTGGTGGAGCTGACCCCTGCCCAGCTGGCGCGCCTGCCGATCCCGGAAGGCCTGCTGGAACACATCGAGTACTCCAAGCGCATTACCTCGCACGGCGCGCGCAAGCGGCAGCTGGCGTTCCTGGCCAAGCAGATGCGCCGCGAGGAAGACGAGACGCTGGAAGCGATCCGCAACGCGCTGGACGCCAACAGCGAGACCTCGCGCCGCGAAGTAGCAATCATGCACCGCATGGAGCGCTGGCGTGAGCGGCTGCTGGCCGAGGGCGACGTCGCCCTGGGCGAACTGCTGGACGAGCATCCGGAGGCCGACCGTCAAGCCCTGCGCACCCTGGTGCGCAATGCGCTGGCCGAAAAAGCCAAGAACAAACCGCCGCGCGCCTACCGTGAGATCTATCAGGTGCTGCGTGAGCTGATGCTGGTGCCGGTATTGAGCGCGGCTGCGGAAGTTGGTGGCGATGATGACGATGCTGCTGATGATGTGGATGGCGACGACGAGCAGGATTGACCTGGATTGAGGGGCGTTGCTGCTGGTTTGGCTCTGTAGCGAAAAGCTCCCCTCATCCGCCCCTTGCGGGGCACCTTCTCCCGCTCGCGGGAGAAGGGACGGCTGGCATTTGGAATTTGGCAGAGTCAGCTCGAACTGCAGCTCTGCAATCCCTTCTCCCGTCTACGGGAGAAGGTGCCCGGAGGGCGGATGAGCGCGGCTCTTCAGCCTTGACCTCAAGCCTGCGTACCACCCACCGTCAACCCATCAATCAGCAAGGACGGCTGGCCAACACCGACCGGCACGCTCTGCCCGTCCTTGCCACAGATACCCACGCCTTCATCCAAGGCCAGATCGTTGCCGATCATGCGCACCTTCTGCATGGTTTCCGGGCCATTGCCGATCAGGGTCGCGCCCTTCACCGGCGCGGTGATCCTGCCGTCCTCGATCAGGTAAGCCTCGGTGGCCGAGAACACGTACTTGCCGCTGGTGATATCGACCTGGCCGCCACCGAAGTTGACCGCGTACAAGCCCTTCTTCACCGAGCGGATCATCTCCTGCGGGTCATGGTTGCCTGCGCGCATATAGGTGTTGGTCATGCGCGGCATGGTCATGTGCGCGAAGGATTCGCGGCGGCCATTGCCGGTCGGCGCCACGCCCATCAAACGCGCGTTGAGCGTGTCCTGCATGTAGCCGACCAGGATGCCGTCCTCGATCAGGGTGGTGCACTGGGTCGGGGTGCCTTCGTCGTCGATGTTCAAGGAACCACGGCGGCCATCGAGGGTGCCGTCATCGACAATCGTCACGCCCGGCGAAGCCACGCGTTCACCGATGCGACCGGCATAGACGCTGGTGCCCTTGCGGTTGAAATCACCTTCCAGGCCGTGGCCGACCGCTTCATGCAGCAGCACGCCGGGCCAGCCCGGGCCAAGCACCACCGGCATCACGCCGGCCGGCGCCGGAATGGCTTCCAGATTCACCAGTGCCTGGCGCAACGCTTCGCGGGCGAAGGCTTCCGGGCGCTCACCGGCAAACAGCTCTTCATAGCTGTAACGACCGCCGCCGCCGGCATAGCCGGATTCGCGCCGACCGTTCTGTTCGACGATGACCTGTACGTTCAAACGCACCAGCGGGCGCACGTCAGCGGCCAGCACGCCGTCGCTGCGCGCGATCAGCACCGTATCCACGCCGCCGGACAGGCTCACCATCACCTGCTGCACGCGGGTATCGGCCGCACGCAGGTAGCGATCCAAACGCTTGAGCACTTCCACCTTGGTCTCGTTGCCGATGCTGTCCACCGGGTCCAGCGCCGGGTACAGCGCGCGACCACTGCCGCGCACCAGCGAGCGCACGTTCTGCTCACCGCCCTCGCGGGAGATGGCGCGTGCCGACTGTGCAGCGGCCAGCAGGGCTGCCGGCTGGATATCGTCCGAGTAGGCAAAGCCGGTCTTTTCGCCGGCAATTGCGCGCACGCCCACGCCCTGCTCGATCGAGTGGGCACCGTCCTTGACGATGCCGTCCTCCACGCTCCAGCTCTCGCGGCGCGAATGCTGGAAGTACAGATCGCCAAAATCGATGCCCGGCCCCAGCAAGGTGCCAAAGGTGCGTTCAAGGCGATTGGCATCCAGCCCGGCGGGCAGCAGCAGGCGGGTTTCAGCGAGCGTGAGAGCGTTTTCGGTCATGACTATCCAGATGGGGGCAGGCCTGCCTCTTGCAAGCCTGCGCTGATTCAGGGGTTGCTGGCCGCGCCGGGCGTAACCAGCGGCGGCGGCAGACGAGCAGCGTCTCGGTCCAGCACTTCAACCTTGGGATCTTTCCATGGCCCGGTCACCTTATAGGTCTTGGAGCCAATCTCGCCCAAGGGCTTGCCCAGCACCGCGTTGGCCGCCGCGCCCACTGCTGCACCCACGGGGCCACCGGCCACCGCGCCCACCACGGTGAGCAGGTTGCCCGAGCGCGGGTTCACATCGATGGTCTGGTTGAATTGCTGGGCAACCAGGTCAGCCTGGCCGCGGATGGTGATTTCCGCCGCCGGTGCCTCGATGGCGATCTTGTCAGTACTGGCCTGGCCGTTGCCGAAGCGCATCGCGCCCTCGACATGGTTGAATGCCAAACCCTTGGAAAACAGGTCGCGGAAATCAAACAGCAGGCGTCGCGGCAGCTGCGCCACGCTGAGCAGACCGAGCACGCGGCCGGCGCCCGGGTCCACTTCCAGCAGCTGGCCATTGCGCAGGTTCATGTCCATCCCGCCCTCCAGCGTGGCCAGGTTGAAGGCCATCGGACCGCCCTGCCAGCCCGCCTGCAGATTCACCTTGCCCTGACCACCACGCAATTGCCCGGCATAGCCGAGACGCTGCAACAAGTCGCCCAGGTCTTCGCTCTGTACCTGCGCCGTTGCCTGGGTCCGGGCCTGCGCGCCCATGCCGCGCCACTGGCCGTGCACATCGATGACCTGCTTGGGCGCGCGGATTGCCAGCTCCTGCACCTGCAGGCCGTCACTGGTCGGCTGCGTGCGCAGCCGGGTCTGGCCGAGCTTGACCGTGGCGAACTGCAGGTCGTCGATATCCAATGCCAGCGGTGGGATACTGGCCGGATTGATCGGTTCTGCCGGAGTGTCACTGGACTCGGCCGTGGCCGCCGTGGCCGCCTGCCAATGGACCCGCGCCAACTGCCCGCTGATCGTGCCGCCATCGGCGGTAGGCACGCGCAGGTTACCCGCCAAAGCTGGCCCGTCCAGCTGCACGGCAACCGCATCGGCGCCGGGCCGCAGCTGCAGCCGGGTCTGCGCGAAGCGCCCGCCTACCATCAACAGCTGATCAGCCAATACATCAACCTGCTTGAGCGCCACGCCACCATCGCTGCCGTCGCTGTTGCCTCCGCGTGCCAGGCTTATCCATTCCAGCGCGTCCAACGACGGCGTGCGGCCGTTGACCACCAGCCCATCGGCCGGCGGCTCGTGATCAACCGTGTCGCTGCCCATCGTGACCTGCACGCCAGTCTTGCCGTTCTGGCTGCGCGCAGCCAAGGCCATCAGCTTGCCGAACGACACATCAATGCGTCCTGCCCCCATCGGCAAAGCCGCCTGCACCGTGGTTGCCAAGGCATCGCCAGCCGGTTTGTTCAGCGGCGCCGGCAACTGCAGGCGCGTACCCTGCAGATCCGAACGCAGTGTCAGCAGGGTCGGCGGACCGGTGCGTGCACCGGCCTGCTCCTTGGGCAGGCTGACCCCGACCGTCCATGCCGAGGTGCCATGTACATAGGGCTTGAGCCAAGCCAGCTCCGGCGCGCGGTCAAGCAGCTTGCCCGCATCCAGATCCGCACTCAGCTCGGCCTCGAAGGCATGCGCGGGGTCCTTGACCGGCTTACCTGCGCGCAGCGCCAGCACGCCGTCCCGTTCCTGATGGCGCACCTGCAGGGCAGGCGCATCGAAACCATCGCTGCTGTACTGGGCTTTGCCGCGCGCGCCCTCGAACTGCAGGTCCCAGCGCTTGTCCGCCAGACGCACGCCGCGCAGATCGACGTCGCCGAGCAGATGCCCGCCAGCATCGTGGTGCAGCGGCAACAAAAGGTCGAAATTGACCGCCGCCGGGCCAGCCACGCTCAGATTGTCCAAGGTATCGCCATAGCTGGCCTGCAGTGGACTCTGCCTCAGCATCGCCAGCAAGCGCGCGCTTTCATCAACGGTACTGGCCTGCACCACCAGCTTGGAATCAGCGAAGCTGGCAATACCCGCTCGCAGGTGATCCACCTTGACCCCGGCCAGATCACCGCGACCATTCAGATCGAAACCGCCGCCAATGAAGTTGATATCAGCATTGACGTGCTGCATCAGCGGCCAATCCTGCTGGAAGCGGATCGAGCCATCATCGATATGCCCGCCCGCCTCGAAGCGCCCGTTGTTGCCGGTGAACGGCCAGTCGTCCAGGTCGCCGACGGCCAGACCGGTGCCGCCGCGCAGGGTGCCATCAACCAGTGCCGCATCCAGCCACTCGATCGCCGCATCGCTCATGCTTGAGCGCACCCAGAACTGCTTGGCAGCGGTGATCGGTACATCATCGATCTTGGCGGCCAGGCTGATCCACGGCCGGGTGCCGTCGCCCTGGAACCACAGGCCGCCGCGCACGTCGGCAGCATAGTTCCGGCCCTGCACGCGCAAGGCTGGCGTAGCAACCTGCCAGCCGGCGCCTTCGCGCCAACCGACCAGATCGCCTGAAAGCTGCAGCTCATGCAGCACACCGAAGCCGGTAGGCCAATCAAAACGCACCACATGGTCCGGCTTCAGAGCCAGCGAAAACGCCTGTGCGTCGCCTTCAAAATGACCGCGCAGACCGCTGACACCGGGACTGTCAGCAACCGGCGCAAAGCTGGCATCCAACAGCTCGCCGCTGGCGCGCAAGGGGCCATCGGCCGTACCGAGCAGGTTGATATCGGCAAATTTCAACGAAGGCTTCGAACCATGCAGCCAATTGCGCAGGCTGGGTTGCAAGCGGTCACTGAGCGCAAGTACCTGCAGCATCGGACCGGCGTCGAGCTGCTTGCCCTGCACCGCATAGTGCTTGCCGCCGGCCAGCAGCAAACCGTCCAGTGACTGGGTAGTGCTGTCGGTGGCGATCCTCAGCGTGGGCGCGTCCAGCCGCCAGCCGCCATCAATCGCCTTCCAGCGCGCACGCAACTGCAACTTGTTGAAGACCACGCTCGGCTTGGCGGTGCCTCGCAACGGCGCACCAACGAGCTGCACATCGTCCAGTTCACCCTCGGCGCTGACCGCCACCACGCGGTTGTCCTGCAGCTCTACCCAGCTCTGCAGCTCACCCTTGCCCTGGCGCAGCTGCACCCCGGCAAACTTCAGCAGTTCGGACCATGCCCCCAACTCGGCCGGATCGGCCGAGAACCAGGCCTGACCATCGCCGTGCCGGCGCTGGAAGTCCAATACCGCGGTAACCGGTGCGGCGCTGGTGTCGATCCAGCCCCTGGCACCTACCCGCAGGCGTTCACCGTTCACGCGCAGGCGCAGGTCGATGCGCGGAATACGGGTCTGCAGGCCGATGGATGGCGCTTGTATCTGCAGCTGGCCACCGATCACCTGCAGCTCGCCAAGCCTGCGCAGGGCATCCAGTGGATCGCCGCCGGTTTGGGACTCGGGCAGACCGCGCACCGACCAACGGCCGTCATCGGCCCGTTGCAGGGTCAAGGCCAGCCCGCGCAGGCGCAGCTCGGTCAGCGGCGCGCCGGGCAACAAACCCGAATACACCGCCACCAACACTTCGGCCTGACCGATGCGTACCCCTTCGCCCTGCCCTACCCGCAAACCATCGAGCTGCAGGATGGGGCCACGCCGGGTCCAGCGGGTGTCCAGCTTATCGAACGCTACCGGTTGCCCGGCACGTTCACTCAACCAGGCAGCAACCTTGTCCGGGTGCGCTTCCACCATCGGCAGCAGCTGGCTTGCCGTGCCGACCAGCAAGGCCACGCACACCAACGCGATCGCCACTGCCATCAAGGCATAGCGACGGAAGCGGCGCAGGCGGTGGCGCAACAACGTGGTCATCAGCTCACTTCGCGCTTCCGTGCGGCGAAGTGAGCCGGCTCAGAGCAGCACCACATCGAACTGCTCCTGCAGGTATTGATCATCGGCCTGGAAGCGGATGCTCTTGCCGAGGAACTCCTCCAGCTCGGCCACCGCCGCCGACTCTTCGTCGGTGATGCGCGCGACCACCTTGCTCGAGGCAATCACCAACAGGCGTGCCGCCTCGAACTGGCGCACGGCACGGGTGATCTCGCGGAAGATTTCGTACGTCACGGTTTCAGCGGTCTTGATGCTGCCGCGGCCGCTGCACTGCGGGCAGGTCTCCGACAGCTGGCGCTCCAGGCTTTCGACCGTGCGCTTGCGGGTCATTTCCACCAGACCCAGCGGCGAGAAGTCATACACCGTGGTTTTGGCATGGTCGCGCGCAAGCGCCTTTTCCAGCGTGCGCAGCACCTGGCGGCGATGCTCGGCGTCATCCATGTCGATGAAGTCAATGATGATGATGCCGCCCAGATTGCGCAGCCGCAGCTGCCGCGCCACCGTCTGCGCTGCCTCCAGATTGGTGCGGAATACGGTTTCTTCCAGATTGCGCTGGCCGACGAAGGAGCCGGTATTGACGTCGATGGTGGTCATCGCCTCGGTCTGGTCGATGACCAGATAGCCACCGGACTTGAGCGGCACCTGCTTGTTCAAGGCACGGACGATTTCATCCTCGACCCCGAACATGTCGAAGATCGGGCGGTCGCCGGTGTACAGCTCCAGCTTCTCGCCCAGCACCGGCATGTACTTGGCGACAAACGCCTGCAGCTGGCCGAAGGTTTCCTTGGAGTCGACCTTGACCTTGTCCACGTCCTTGCGGATCAGGTCGCGCACCGAGCGCAACGGCAGGCTCAGGTCTTCATAGATGATGCTGCACGGCGCTGCTTCGCGGCCGCGCCGCTCCACCACCGCCCAGACCCGCGACAGATAGGAGATATCCTCGGCCAAGGCTTCGGCCGGCTGGCCTTCGGCATTGGTGCGCACGATATAGCCGTAGCCGCCGTGCTGGGCCGAGATCTCGGTAACCAGCGACTTCAGGCGGGCGCGCTCGCCTTCGTCCTCGATGCGGGCCGAGACCCCGACCATCTTGGACTGCGGCAGCAGCACCAGGTAACGCGAGGGAATGCTGATCTGTGTGGTCAGGCGTGCGCCCTTGGTGCTGATCGGGTCCTTGACCACCTGCACCACCACATCCTGGCCATCGCGCAGCAGCTCCACGATCGGCACCGAGGACGGCAGCGGCAGGCTGGGCGCGGTCTCGTCGGTATCGGCGGCGACCGGCGCCGGACGCACCACGTCATTGGCGTGCAGGAACGCGGCGCGCTCCAGCCCCACCTCGACGAAGGCGGCCTGCATGCCTGGCATCACCCGCTGCACCTTGCCCTTGTAGATGTTGCCGACCACACCACGGCGCCAACCGCGCTCGATGTGCAGCTCCTGCAACATGCCGTTTTCAATCACCGCCACGCGGGTTTCGCGCGGAGTGACGTTGACCAGAATTTCTTCAGACACGTCCTTCATTCCCCCTTGTCCATGGAATCGTCGTCCGCGCCTGCGGCAAATGCCGCCAGCAGCGCGGCGGTCTGTTGCAACGGCAGCCCCATCACCCCGGAGTAGCTGCCGGCCAAATGACTGATGAAACGCTCCGCCCCGCCCTGGATGGCATAGCCGCCAGCCTTGCCCATCGGCTCGCCGGTGGCAACGTAGGCCTGGATCTGCGCCGCGCTCATCGGTGCGAAGGTCACTTCCGAGATCACCGTCTCCAGCGCATGACGCCCGGCCGCGGCCAAGGCCACCACGGTGATCACCCGATGCGTACGCCCGGCCAGCGTGGCCAGCATGGCCGCCGCATCGGCAGCATCGGCCGGCTTTCCGTAGACCCGGTCATCCAACACCACCTCGGTATCGGAGCCCAGCACCACTGCCTGCGGGTCATCGGTTACCAAGGCCAGCCCCGCCCGGGCCTTGTCCAGTGCAACCCGGCGCACGTACGCCTCGGCCGCCTCACCTGGCGCACGCTGCTCCGGCACCTCCAGATCGAGGGCGCGGAAAGGCACATCAAGGCGGGACAGCAGTTCGTTGCGACGGGGGGAGCGGGAGGCGAGATAAAGCATCGTGAAAGCATAACCTGCGCCAGCAACCTGAATGATGAGCATTGCTGGCAAAGTGACGGCAACCCCATCATGGCTCACCACCCGTTCATCGCCCTGTGTTCATTTTCACGATCCAGCCAAGGAGGATCACCATGCGTCGTACCGCCCTCGCCCCACTGCTGCTGTCCCTGTCACTCGCTCTTGGAGTCTCGATGACCGCCAATGCCCAAACCGTCCCGGCCGTGGTTGCCAGCGACGCGACCTTGTTGAACGTCTCCGCCCAAGCCGAAGCCCGCCGGGTCCCGGACGTGGCTACCTTGTCGGCCGGGGTAGTGACCCAGGCGGCCGATGGCAACACCGCCATGCGCGACAATGCCGTGCAGATGGACAAGGTGATGGCGGCGATCAAGGCCGCCGGCATTGCCGAACGCGACATCCAGACCAGCGGCATCAACCTCAGCCCGCAGTACCGCTACGCCGAGAATGAGGCACCCAAGATCACCGGCTACCAGGCCAACAACACCGTCAGCCTGAAGGTGCGCGACATCAGCAAGCTGGGCAAGGTGCTGGACAGCCTGGCCGCACAGGGCGCAAACCAGATCAATGGCCCCAGCTTCGAGATCGACCAGCCCGAGCCGGTCTATGACGAAGCCCGCCTGGCCGCACTGAAGAAGGCCCAGGCCCGTGCCGAGACCTATGCCAAGTCGCTGGGCCTGCGCGTGCGCCGTATCGTCAGCATTTCCGAAGGCAGCCAGGGTGGCTTCCGGCCGATGCCGATGATGGCCATGGCCGCCGGCCGCGCCAACAAGATGGAAATGGATACCGCGGTGTCGCCTGGCGAAACCACCGTCTCGGTCAACCTGGACGTGGTGTTCGAGCTGGGCCGCTGAGCAACACGGCCACTGCAATCGGAACGGCGCCTTCGGGCGCCGTTTTTGTTTTGGCAACCTGCCTTGGCAGCGCGGTTGGCCGGTTATTTTTGTTGGGGCGGGGGGGGGGGGGGGGGGCAGCGGCTCGCGCCGCCG
>NZ_JBRREH010000109.1:0-13968 GCF_056760175.1 Stenotrophomonas sp. STEN021
CGTTTTTGTGTGTTGTGTTTTAATTTTTTTTCATTCCCCTTTGGGGGGGGGGGGCCGCTCCTTGTGGTTTTTGGGCCCCCGTGGGGGGGCCACTACAGAAACCGCACCAGCCCGCGGGGCGTGCTGATCCGCGGGCTGGTGCGGCGTATACCGCAACGCTGGGGAACCAGAAGCCGACAGCGCTCCCCCTCCCCCCCCTTTGCTTCGCAAAAGGGAGGGGGCAGAAGCCTTCCTCCCCAACTCTCCCCTTGCCTGCGGCAAAGGGAGGGCAGCAATCAACGGTCCAGACTCACCCGCACGCCACCCGAATGCGACTGGATGGAGATATCGCCGTCGCCACCACCAATCCGCGCGTCCAGGTTCTTGCCCGGCCCATAGCGCGGGCTCTCCACCTGGCCTACGTCGGAGCGGATGCTGCCGCTGAAGGTGCTGACCTTCAACTGCGCCGACGTGCTGGCCGGCAGGCTCAGTGAAACCGAGCCACTCACCGTCTCCAGATTGACCCGACCACCGGGCTGCAAGCCAGCGCTGCGCACGCCCAGGCTGCCAGATACCGACTCCGCATTGAGCCGCTGCACCTTGGCCAGATCCAGGGTGATGCCGCCAGACACGGTATTGGCCGAGACCTCACCACCGCTGGCACCGACCGCATTGATGCCACCGCTGACCGTTCTGGTCTCCAGACGCGATGTCTGCAGCTGCGAGCGGATCGCGCCGCTGACCGTGGTCAACTCGGCTTCACCAGCACGACCATTGGCGGTGATGTTGCCGCTGACGGTGCTGCTCTGCAGGCGGCGCAAGTCCACCTCAGACACATCCACCATCGCGCTGACGGTACTGGTCTGCAGCTGCGCAGCGCGCGGCACGCGCAGCTCCAGCACCGCGCCACGGCTGCTGCGGCCGTTCTGCGGGTAAACCACTTTCAATGCCACCCGGTTGGCGCTGCTTTCCACCTCCAGCCGCTGGCCGTCGCCCAACGAGCCGGTAAGCTGCACTTCGTTGCGGTCCCAGCCACGCACGGTGACTGAACCGGCCACATTGCTCAGTTCCACGCGGCCACCGCTGGACAACGGCAGATTACGATTGACCGCCGTCTGCGCAAATGCGCTGGTCAGCGGGGCCAGCAGCAGCGCTGTGGCGATCAGATTGCGGATGCAGGCTTTCATCAGGTGCTCCTTCAAGTCGAGAGTCCGGTCGGGTTGACGCCCTTGCGGGTGAGTTCCAGCCGCAACGCGTAGGTACGCTGCAACTGTCCAAGTAGAAATGCGGCATCGGGGCTCTGGGCGATGGCGCTGCGGATACTGCCTGCACTTTCGTCAAGCTCGCGCAGTGCCGGCTGCAGCTCCGCCGCCAGGTTGTCCTGCGGAATCGTTGCCATCGCCTGCCGGTATTGATAGGTGATGGTGTTGGCCTGATGCTGCAGTGAAGACTCTTCCACCGACACCGACACCGCAGGCTGCTGCGGCAACAGCGAAACACTGGCCACACCGACCAATGCGACAACCACCGCCGCCACGGCATAACGCGGCCAGTGGCGCTGCGACGTCCGCCGCACCGGCGCAGCGCTCACAGATGGAACGGGGGCTGCAACTGTCTGCTGGTCACGCGGGACCTGCTCCAGCTCCGCGACAATGCGCTGCCACACCGCAGCCGGGGGTACCCGCTCCGCAGGCAGCCCGCGCAGGCGCTGCGCCAACTCATCAGCGTGATCGCGGTCGTCTTCGTAGTTGTTCATCATGCGTCTCCAAGCCGCGCCCGCAACAAACTGCGCGCGCGGTGCAACTGGGCCTTTGAACTGCCAACCGCCATCTGCAGTTCCACAGCAATTTCCTGGTGTTTCCAGCCTTCAATGTCATGCAGCACCAACACCGCGCGGGCGCGTGGCGGCAGCGTCAACAGCGCGCGTTCCAGGTCCATGCCGGTGGCATGGCAGCGGGGCGGCTCGGCCATTTCAGCCAACACCTCCATCCCGGATTCGCCGATATCCAGCGATTCAAACGTCGCCGCACGCAGCTCCATCAAGGCCGTATTCACCGCCAAACGGTGCAACCACGTGGCCAACGCGCTCTCGAACCGGAATTGCGGCAGCTTGCGCCAGGCCTGGATGAAGGTTTCCTGCAGCACATCCTCGGCGCGCGCCGCGTTGCCACCGCACAAACGCCACAGCAGGGCATACAGACGCGGCGAGTGGCGCCGGTAGATGCGCTCGTAGGCACGGGTATCTCCGGCTGCGGCGGCACGGGCCAGCGCAGCGTCGTCGACGACGGGCGGTGAAGGGGCGGCGGTAGGCACGGTGGCGTCGAGCATATCCATTGGATGCGGCAAGCAGGCAAAAGGTTTAAAGCCGGTTCAATTCTTTGCCGAACTGGCCTGCCGACACGCTGCGACTGGCAGCGAACGCCACACTGGCCGACAATCGGCGCTCGCCAAGCGTTGCCGCCGATGTTGCGCAACCCCGTCATTACGCCTGGCGATGCGTTTGGCGCCGGCCAGCCGCACCACCTCCAATGCAGCGAAACACCGTCGTACCGCAAGGAAACCGCATGAAGCACTACCTCCCCGCCTCTATGCAGCAATGGATTGACCCCATCAACACCGGCCTGGGCATCCTGCTGATCCTGATCGTGGCCTGGCTGCTGCGCCTGTTGACCCGCCGCCTGCTGGCGCGACTTGGCCGGCACTACACACTGCCGGCACAGATCGAGATGGCGATCCGGCGGCTGTCCAATTTCGTCATCGGCACCGTGGCTCTGATTGCCATCCTGCAAAGACTGAACGTGCAAGCCAGCGTGCTGTGGACCGCGTTTACCGGCTTCGCAGCGGTAGGCGCGGTGGCGTTCTTTGCCGCCTGGAGCGTGCTCTCCAACATCTTCTGCACCTTCCTGATCTTCACCACCCGTCCATTCCGGCTCGGGGACCAGATCGAGCTGCTGGAAAACGGTGAAAAGCCCGGTCTGAAGGGTGTGGTCACCGACATCAACCTGATCTACACCACCCTGCACGAGGTTGGCGGCCCGAGCGAAGGCACCTTGATGCAGATCCCCAACAGCCTGTTCTTCCAGCGTGGCCTGCGGCGCTGGCGCGGCGGTGATGCGACGCCAACCAGCGTGCGTGGCGACGGCTGAGCGCGCAGCACCCGAAGTCGGCGATTACCGTTGCACGACGCTTGCTCCGGCGCCGGCCCTGACTCTGACCCAGGCGTGTCATCCTCGCGAAGGCGGGGATGACACGCAAGGCAAGAGCCTGAGGCACAAGCAAAAGCCAAAACCCGAACCAAAGCCAAGGCCAGAGCCGGTGACAACAGCAAATCCCTCACCCACCTGAACACCGCTACGCCAGCAACGCACCGATCCACAGCGTTCTGCTCGCGTCCACACAGCCCGTGCGAAAATTGCCGACATTGAGCGACCGGCCCGGTCGCAAGCCGGCACGCAATGTCCTCCTCTTCCGATACCTCATGCCCTGCCCCGCAGGCAGGCGACGCTTTTGCCGTTGCTGAAAGCCAGAATCCGCGCTCCGACCGCCAGCGTTGGCTCAGCGTGGTCGCCTTGGCCTTGGCTGCCTTCGTCTTCAATACCAGCGAATTCGTCCCGGTTGGCCTGTTGAGCGACATCGGCGCCGACTTCGGCAAGCCGATCGAGCACGTCGGCCTGATGCTGACCATCTACGCCTGGGTAGTCGCACTGACCTCACTGCCCTGCATGCTGCTGACCCGTAACTTCGACCGGCGCAGACTGCTGCTGGGTGTGTTCGCGCTGTTCATCCTCAGCCACCTGCTCTCAGGCATTGCCTGGAGCTATCCAGTGCTGATGGCCAGCCGGGTTGGCATTGCGCTGGCACATGCGGTGTTCTGGTCGATCACTGCCTCGCTGGCGGTGCGCGTGGCGCCACAGGACAAGCGCCCGCAGGCCCTCGGCCTGCTGGCAACCGGCACCTCGGTCGCGATGGTGCTGGGCATCCCGCTGGGCCGCATCGTCGGCGAGCTGCTGGGCTGGCGCATCACCTTCATGGCCATCGGCGGGGTCGCCCTGTTGGTGATGCTGGTGCTGGCGCGCCTGCTGCCGGCGCTGCCCAGTCAGAACAGCGGCTCTGCCAGCAGCATCCCGTTGCTGCTGCGCCGTCCGGCCTTGATGGCCTTGTACCTGCTGGTGATGGTGGTGGTATCGGCGCAGTTCACCGGCTACAGCTACATCGAACCCTTCGTTCAGAACATCGGCGGTTTTGATGCGCATGTGACCACCTTGGTACTGCTGTTGTTCGGCGGCATGGGCTTCATCGGCAGCGTGCTGTTCTCGCGCTATGGCCTGCGCTGGCCGCGCGGCTTCCTGTTGAGCGCGATCGGCACTCTTGCTGCCAGCCTGTTGCTGCTGCGCACTGGCCTGCACAGCAGCTGGCTGCTGTATGCATTGGTCTCGGTATGGGGCGTTGCGATGATCAGCTTCGCCCTGTCGATGCAGTCCAAGGTGCTGAATCTGGCCGCCGATGCCACCGATGTGGCGATGGCCTTGTTCTCTGGCATCTTCAATATCGGCATCGGTGCCGGTGCATTGATCGGCAGCCAGGTGAGCCTGCAGCTGGGTATGCAGCACATCGGCCTGGTCGGCGGCCTGATTGCCACTGCCGGTTGGCTCTGGTGCCTGTTCGCGATGCTGCGCTGGAGCGGCAGTTTCCGCCTGGGCAAACCCTCCGCCTGAGTTGGGCGGAGGGCATGCCGCTTGCTCCCAGCAGCGGATATGCTTGCGCCCTGGTGCCTCATTGAACGCAGGGAGAGCAGGATGGACGCAGCGTTGATGCTTCGCGATGCAGCCCCCGCTGATGCGGTGCCCTTGAGTGCGCTGGTCACGCCACTGGCCCGGCATCTGCTGGATAGGGACACCGGCTCCAGCGCCCATGCCTTTGTTTCCACGCTGACGCCGGAAAGCTTCCGGCTACGGCTGACATCCACGCAGTTCGCCCACTACGTGGTCATGGATGGCGACACCCTGTGCGGCATGATCGCCATGCGCGAAGGCAGCCATATCCACCACTTGTTCGTCAGCACTGCCACCCGCAAGCGTGGCATCGCCAGGATGTTGTGGGAGCACGCACTGCGCATCCACGGCCGGCAGCCGTACACCGTCAATTCCTCCGAGCTCGCCGTGCCGATGTATGAGCGGTTCGGCTTTGTCGCCAAGGCGGCGCCGCAGACCGTCAAGGGTGTGCGTTTCGTATTGATGGAACGTCCCCGCCTGGTCAAGCCGGTCATCCAGAAGCAATACCTCAATGCCGTACTGGCCAAGCCGCAAGCCTGAGCCAGGCGGTTGCTAGGGCGTGTGCGGCAATAGATCGTACATGCGCACCAGGTCGACCAGGCTACGCGCCTCCATCTTGCGCATGACCTGCCCCCGTCGCACCTTGACGGTGATCTCGCTGATGCCAAGATCCGCAGCGATCTGCTTGTTGAGGCGTCCACGCACCACCCCTGCCAGCACCTGCCGTTCACCAGCACTCAGGCCTTGCCAGCGCGCCAGCAGGGCCTGCTGCGCGCTTTGTTCACTGCGCTGCTGCAGGCTTGCATTCAACCCATGGTTGATCGCGTCCAGCAGCTCCTGCTCACGGAATGGCTTGGTGAGGAATTCGATTGCACCGGCCTTCATCGCCGCCACGCCCATTGCGATATCTCCGTGCCCGGTGATGAAGACAGTAGGCAAGGCCAGCCCGTCCGCCTGCAGTCCGCGGTGGAATTCGACCCCGCCCTGCCCGGGCATGCGCACGTCCAGCACCAGGCAGGCCGGTCCGTCGGCTCGACGATGGCAAAGAAAATCGGCCGTCGAAGCGAACGCCAGCACCTGCAAGCCTACCGAGGCCAGCAGGTCCTCCAGTGCCGCGCGGACCGACGGATCATCGTCGATCACATAGACCACCGGCACCGCAACCTCAGCGGGCATGGGCCACCTCCGCCATCGGCAGGTCAAGCAGGAAGCGCGCGCCACCACCCTGCGCCGGTTCACCGCTGATCCTGCCAGCATTGGCCTGGGCGATGCTGCGGCTCAGGCTCAGCCCCAGGCCCAGCCCGTCCTTCTTGGTGGTCCAGAAGGCATCGAACAGGTGTTCCATCTGCACGCTATCCAGCCCGCTGCCGTGGTCGCGCACGCTCAGCCGCACGTACTGGTCATCCAGCCGCCGTAGCGCCAGCTCGATCCGGCGATCGGCATCGGCATTGGCCTGTTCCATCGCATCGACGGCATTGACCAGCAGGTTCGCGATCAGCTGTTGTACCTGGGCGCGGTCAGCCCACACCGCCGGCGGCATCTCCAGTGCATCCAATTGCACGTCGATGCCCTGCCGATCGAGGTCAGCGCGCGACAAGGCCAACACCTCGCGCAAGGCATCACCCAGGTCGAAGGCCGACGCCTGCGGTGGTTCACCACGGACCAGGCTGCGCACGCGCGCAATCACCTCACTGGCGCGATGGGCATCGGCGCGGATACGTGCCACGGTCTGGATTGCCTTGTCCGCGTTGGGGGGGGCTTGCCGCAGCCAGCGCTCGGCTGCCTCGGCGCTGGTGGCGATGGCCGCCAGCGGCTGGTTGATCTCATGGGCGATGGATGTGGTCAGCTCGCCCATCGTGGCCACCCGCGCCACCCGCAACATCTGTGCCTGCGCGTGGTCTGCGGTGGCCTTGGCTGCCTCCATTTTCAGCACCAGCCAGGTGACCGAGACAATCACCAGCATGCCAATCAGCGAGTTGACGATGCCCAGCCGCAATGCGCCGAAACGGGTGAAGCCGAAGCTCACCGCCACCAGCACGATGCAACTGGCTGCCAGCCAGCACAGCGCGCGCCGGCGCAGGCTGCCCGAGGCTGCCAGGATCACCGCAGCGTACAGGCATGGGGCAGCCACCGCGTAGTCGGTCAAGGTGTCGATCACGAAGATCGCCGCCATCACCAACAACAGCACCAGCCGCTTGAGATGCGTATCCAAGGTAGGGATGTGCATGGCGTCCTCGCAGTCCATGGAGCGTCGGCGGATGCTCAATCCTCGACGGTAGCGTTCCAGAAGCTCTGCGATACGCCCTTGGTCGACGACAAGGCGGCCATCACCTGGTCCAGTTCAGCCGAATCCACGGCCGTGGCGTACAGCACTGCCTCCACCTCCACATCATCGTCGCCAAAGGGCTGCTGCTCAACCGAACGCACCGGGTAGTGCGCCTGTTCCAGCCGTTCCAGCAACTGAGCCACCACGTGCGCCTGGCTGTCGCGCTGGCAGATCACGTACGCCGCATAGGTAGCCTCGGCAAACTGCTCGCGCAAAGGTTGCCGGTGGATGCGGTTGACCACCGGGCGCAGCAAGGTATTGGCAGCCAGCACGAACAGCGCGGCCAGCAACGCCTCCGGCAACAGCTTGGCCCCGGCACAGGCACCGACAGCGGCCGAACCCCACAGCGTGGCGGCGGTATTGAGGCCGGACACCTGCGCACCCTCTTTCATGATGGCGCCCGCGCCCAGAAAACCGATGCCGGAAATGACATACGCAATCACCTGCATCGGCGTGGTGGAGCCACCATGCAGATCGTAGAAGCGCACCGCAAGGTCGACGAACACCGCCGCCCCCAATGCCACCAGGGTGTTGGTCCGCAGGCCGGCAGTACGTTGCCGCAACTGCCGTTCCAGGCCGATCACCGAGCCCAGCACGAAGGCGGTCGCCAGGCTGATGAAGGTGCTCAGGGTTGCCCCGGGGTCGAAAGCAGGCAGGTTCAGGTCCATCGGCGTGCGGCGCTCCTGTTCGGCGATCCTTGGCTGGGCTACCAGCCGAAGCGGCGGATATAGATCTTCTTCAATACCGTAGTCAACGCGGCGTAACCCACCAGCAGCAGCACCAGGCAGGGCCAATAGCCCGCGGGCAGCGGCTGCATGCGGAAGTAGCCGGCCAATGGTCCCATCGGCAACGCGATGCCCGCCAACATGATCACACCGGTCATCACCAACAGCGGCGGCGAGGCAATGCTCTGCAGGAAGGGCACCTTGGGGGTTCGGATCATGTGCACGATCAATGTCTGGGTGAGCAGGCCCAACACGAACCAGCCAGATTGGAACAGGCTCTGCTGGTCGGGCGTGCGGGCATCGAACACATACCACATCAAGGCGAAACAGAGGATGTCGAAGATCGAGCTGATCGGCCCGAAGAAAAGCATGAAGCGGCCGATCCCGGCGGGGTCCCACTTCAGCGGCCGCGCCACCAGCTCACGATCGACGTTGTCGAATGGAATGGCAATCTGCGAGATGTCATACAGCAGGTTCTGCACCAGCAACTGCAGCGGCAACATCGGCAGGAACGGCAGGAATGCCGATGCCACCATCACCGAGAACACATTGCCGAAGTTGGAGCTGGCGGTCATGCGGATGTACTTGAGCATGTTGCTGAACGTGCTGCGCCCCTGCATCACGCCGTCCTCCAGTACATGCAGGCTTTTCTCCATCAGGATGATGTCGGCAGCCTCCTTGGCGATATCCACGGCGCCGTCGACGCTGATGCCGATATCGGCCGCCCGCAGTGCAGGGGCATCATTGATACCGTCACCGAGGAAGCCAACCACTCTGCCCTGCGCACGCAGGCAGCGTACCAGCCGCTCCTTGTGCAGGGGAGTCAACCGTGCAAATACGCTGTTGTCCCGCAGTGCACGCTCCAGCGCTGGCGTATCCATCCGCTCGATCTGCGGCCCGGTGATGATCGTGCCAACCGCCAGGCCCACCTGCGAGCACACACGTGCGGTCACCAGCTCGTTGTCGCCGGTCAATACCTTCACTTCCACACCGTGTTCGGCCAGTGCCTGCAATGCCGGGGCCGCGGTGTCCTTGGGTGGATCAAGGAAGGCAACGTAACCAATCAGGGCCAGGTCGCACTCGTCGGCGCGGCCGTAGGCGCGACTACTGGCCGGCAACTCCTTCATCGCCACTGCCACTACCCGCAATCCTTCCTCGTTCAATTCCTCGGTGGTCTGCCGCACCCGCGCCAAACGCGCGTCGTCCAGTTCAAGGTCGTGGCCATCCAGGCGCATGCGCGAGCACACCGACAGCACTTCCTCCACGGCACCCTTGCAGATCAGCTCGTGGTGATCGTCCCGTTCGGAGACCACCACCGACATGCGCCGGCGTTCAAAATCAAAGGGGATTTCGTCAACCTTGCGGTAGTCCTGGGCGACGCGCAGCGCGTGCTGCATTTCCACGTGCTCCAGCACCGCACGGTCAAGCAGGTTGCTCAGGCCGGTCTGGTAGTGGCTGTTGAGGTAGGCGTACTTGAGCACGTCCTGCGAATCACCGCCGCTGACGTCGGTATGCCGCTCCAGTGCGATTCTGTCCTGGGTGAGCGTGCCGGTCTTGTCGGTGCACAGCACGTCCATCGCGCCGAAGTTCTGGATCGCATCCAGGCGCTTGACGATCACCTTGCGTCGCGACAACTGCACCGCACCCTTTGCAAGGGTGGAGGTGACGATCATCGGCAGCATTTCCGGGGTCAGGCCAACCGCCACCGACAACGCAAACAGGAAGGCATCCAGCCAGTCGCCCTTGGTCAGGCCGTTGATGAGCAGCACGATCGGCACCATCACCGCGGCGAAACGGATCAACAGCCAGCTCACGCTGTTCACGCCAGCCTGGAATGCCGTTGGCGCGGTTTCAAGATGCGTGGTGTGCTGGGCCAGAGTGCCAAAGTAGGTGCTGTTGCCGGTCGCCAGCACCAATGCAGTGGCGCTGCCGGAAACCACGTTGGTGCCCATGAACAGCAGATTGGACTGCTCCAGCACGGTGCCGCCGTCCTGTGCTGCGTCAACGAACTTCTCCACCGGCAACGACTCACCGGTCATCGCCGCCTGCGCGACGAACAGGTCCTTCGCACTCAATACACGGCAATCGGCGGGAATCATGTCACCGGCCGACAGCAGCACATGGTCGCCCGGCACCAACGCACGGATCGGCACTTCCACTGCGACCGACGCCGTCGCCGAATGCAGCTGCACGCCGAAATACTGTCCGGCCAGCTCCGCCGCTTCGGTGCCGTGCGAACGGCGCAGCACCCGCACTGTGTTGCTCACCATCGCCTTCAGCCGTTCGGCGGCACGGTTCGAACGCCCCTCCTGGACGAATCGGATCAGCGTGGACAGGGCGACCATCGCGCCGATGATGGTTGCCGCCTTCATGTCCTCGGTGAACCAGGACACCACCGCCAATACGGTGAGCAGTAGATTGAACGGGTTGCGGTAGCACTGCCAAAGGTGCCGCCACCAAGGCAAGGGCTTCTGATGGTCAACCTCGTTGGGACCATGCCGATGGAAGCGTTCGGCCACCTCGGTCATGCCCAGGCCGTCGGCGTGCGACTGCAGTTGCTGCAAGGCCTGCTCCGGCGTCGCCAGCGCCAGCTCGGTCAAGCGCTGGGTGTAACCGGCGGGAAGCATCGCGGTGCCACCGCGCAGCTCCGTGGCATCGGGCATGCGCCGCCGCCCGAATAGGCCGGCCACGCGGCGGCTGCGCAGGAAGGTGTCGAACCAGCTTTTGAAGATGTTCATGCGCATGCCCCATGTTTGCCTGCCATCGATCGCAACTGACGCGATGGTGGTGCGGCAGGTACTACCTGCCAGCGCAGCCAACGCACGCCGGGATGCGCATCCATTGCCGACACCAGCGGTGCCGGCAGTTGGCCGCGCCGGGCATGGATCGCCAGCCCCAGCTCGACCTCGTCGAGATTGCGGTGCAGATAGAGCAAGCTGCCCGCGCCGGCCCGCAGCAGTCGCCGCAGCCATGGTTCAAACTGCGGCCCGCCACCCTGGTGCAGCTGCAGTTGGATGCGGTGGTGACGCAGCGCACTCCGGACAAGGGTGTTCATGCGTGCGCTCCCGGCAGTTGATTGCCCAGGCGGTAGTCGGGGCGAGCGCGGTACAAGGGCCGCAGGTCGTCACGCAAAGCCAAGGGCAGATGGCGGATGACGCCGGGTCGTTCGCCCAGCGGCAACAGCGACAGCGCATCAGCACGCACGCGCGGGGAGCAGCATTGCAGGGCGGCGGCAAACGCAGGACCGCCTTCGCTCAACAGCAGGTCGCGCAATGCACGAACGTCACGGCGCGCGACGGCGCGGCGCAGCGTGATATGGATCAGTTGCAGGATCATCGGGAAGGCCTCGGCCACGGGGCAGCGGCCTTCCCGGCGCTCAATCAAGCTGCCGTGCGGAATTCAGGGCCGGATGCCGGTCATTGGGAAAATTGGGGGGGGGGCACGCCTTGGTGCGGTTCTGGGCCAGGGTCCATGACGATGAACTCCTCTGTCGGTGGAAATCCGAGGCCGTTGCAGCCTCGCCGGATGCCAGAATTATCCG
Organism: Stenotrophomonas sp. STEN021; assembly: GCF_056760175.1. Taxonomy (NCBI): domain Bacteria; kingdom Pseudomonadati; phylum Pseudomonadota; class Gammaproteobacteria; order Lysobacterales; family Lysobacteraceae; genus Stenotrophomonas; species Stenotrophomonas sp. STEN021. Next base: position 11,344 of record NZ_JBRREH010000109.1, read on the forward strand.
GATTCATACCGCCCACCCCCAGCCTACCTTGGCATGGCCGGGATATACCTTGGTATATCCACTCTGCGGCTACCTTGGTATATCCACTCAACGGCTACCTTGGTACATCCACTCAGCAACTACCTTGCTATAGCGAGCGCGCGAACCGGCTGCTGCATCAGCGCAGCTGACTGTCCTTGCTGCCGCGCCGGTTGTAACCGGCAAACGCCTCGTCTTCGTCCTGCGCCTGTTGGCAGGCCACGCACAGCCTTACCCCGGGTACGGCCTTGCGCCGCGCCTCGGGAATCGGTGCATCACATTCTTCGCAATGTTCCAGCCCCGGGCCGCTGGGCATGCGGCTGCGCGCACGCTTGATCGCGTCCTCGACGGTGGCATCAATCTGATCCTGAACGGCGGTATCGCCCGCCCAACCGGTGGCCATGATCGCTGGCTCCGTAGTGACCGAACCCCAGCCTAGCGCAGTTGCGCCAAGGCTGGGTAAACGCGGGTGGAACTCACCACATCAGGTCGTCAGGCACCTGGAACTGGGCGTAGTACGCGTCGTCCTCGGCATTGCCGGTGGAAATCGGCGTGTCCACACTCTGGCCGTGATCGAGCACGATCAGGCCGGCGTCACGCTCGCGCACCTTTTCCGCCGCCATGCGCGGCAGCAGTTCGAAACTGTCGCCATGGCGGGCAATCACCAGCGCACCATTGGCCAGCTGGGTACGCAGCGCCTCGGTGACCAGCATGGTACGGATCACTGCGCCATCGTTGAAACGGTATTCCAGCTCGCCGGCGCGCGGCAGCTTGCGGTCGGCGATGATCTGCCGGGCCTGCGCGCGCAGCTCATCAGCGCGGCGCTGGGCGTTGTGCTCGGCGGCCAGCTGACGGTCCTTTTCGGCTTTTTCGGCACGGGCGCGGTCGGCCTCGCGCTGGCTTTCGGTTGCGTTGACCGGGCCCTTGCCGTGGCGCGCCTTGACCTGCTCGCGCGCCACCTGCGAGACCTGTGACTTCTTCACCAGGCCAGCCTTGAGCAGCTGTTCCTGCAGTGGATTACCCTTTGCCATCGTCGTTGTTCATGGTTCTGTTGCCGAGGCTGCCATCATAGCGGCCCGCCCGGTCCTGCCCAAATGCCCATGCTTGCGCTGAAATACCTGAATGGCTACCCCGAACACCTGCAGCAGCGCGCCCGCGAGCTGCTGGATGCGGGCAAGCTGGGCGAGGCCGTCCGCAAGCGCTACGCCGATCCCAACCCGGTGCGCAACGACCGCCAGCTGTATGACTACGTGCAAGCGATCAAGGAGCGCCACCTGCGCCAGTCGGTGCCGTTGGGCAAGGTGTTGTACGACGGCAAGCTGCAGGTGGTGAAACACGCACTGGGCACGCATACCGCCATTTCCCGCAACCACGGCGGCAAACTCAAGGCCAGCCGCGAGATCCGCATTGCCAGCGTGTTCCGCGAGGCCCCGGCGCAGTTCCTGCGGATGATCGTGGTGCACGAGCTGGCGCACATCAAGGAGGCCGACCACAACAAGGCCTTCTACCAGCTGTGCCTGCACATGGAGCCGGATTACCACCAGCTGGAGTTCGACCTGCGCCTGTATCTGACTGCCCTGGAACATGAACCCGGCTGAGCCGCCCATCGCCCGACTCCCGCCACAGCGCTACACTCCCCGCCCTTCGTAGAACCCATTGATGCCATGACCACCCCTATCCGTCTCGACAAGCGCGTTGCCGCGCAGCTGCAGTGCTCGCGCTCGCAGGCCCAGCAGTACATCGAAGGCGGCTGGATCAGCGTCAACGGCGTGGTGGTGGAAACCCCGCAGACCATGGTCAGCGAGGAAGTGATCACCCTGGCCGCCGAAGGCAGCACCGAGGCTGCGGAAGCAGCCACCTTCCTGATCAACAAGCCGGCCGGCTGTACGGCCGAGCAGTTGTTCGCACTGCTGGCCGAGAAAAACCGCTTTGCTGACGATGCCTCCGGCATCCGTCCGCTGCGCCGTCACTTCCAGCGTCTGGACTATCTGATGCCACTGGACGATGCCGCCAGCGGCTTGGTGGTCATGACCCAGGACTGGCGTGTGCGCCGCCACCTGCAGGAGTCCGGCTACAGCCTGGAGCAGGAGTTCGTGGTCGAAGTCAGCGGCGAACCCACCCCGTGGGCGATGCCCAAACTCACCCATGGACTGATCTACGAAGGCCGCAGCCTGCCGCAGGCCAAGGTCAGCTGGCAAAGCGAGCAGCGCCTGCGTTTTGCAATCAAGGACGTGCGCCCGGGGCAATTGCAGTTCATGTGCAGCCAGGTTGGCCTCAAGGCCGAACAGATCCGCCGCCTGCGCATCGGCCGTATCGGCCTGAGCAAGATGCCCGAAGGCCAATGGCGCTATCTGGCCGCCGAGCAGAAGTTCTAGGCCAAGGCCCGCGTGGGCTTTGTAGCAGCGGCGGCGTCCAGCACCTGCCGTTTTGTGGGAGCGGCGTCAGCCGCGAAGCTGGCAATACATCTGGCCACACCACAAAAACGGCATCACGCGATGTGCAGTCACAGGCGTTCCGCGCGCTGTCGGTTCACCGGCTTGGGGGGGGGCCCCCCGCCCCCCACCACCCCCACCGGTTACACGCCACCGCCACCCCCCCCCCCGGGCC
>NZ_JBRREH010000110.1:0-13771 GCF_056760175.1 Stenotrophomonas sp. STEN021
GGACCCGCGTCGCGAAGCGACGTGGGCGCGGAGGCAGGGTGTGCTTGACCAGCCATTCGGCTGTTGAAAAGCGCTTCTTTTGGTTACTTCTTCTTTGCACAAGCAAAGAAAAGTGACTCGCTCCCCGAAGGGGAGTGAAAGCCTTTGCCTTGCTTTGGCTGTCGCCAAAGCCAAAGTCAAAGCCAAAGCCAAAGCCAAGCAAGTGCAAGTGCAAGTGCAGAGCTTTCGCCCGCCTTCGGCGCGCGAGCACACCTTTCTTTGCTTGTGCAAAGAACGGTGGCCCAAAGAAGCGCTTTTCAACAGCCGAATGGCTGGTCAAGCACACCCTGCCTACGCGCCTTCCGCGCTGCGCGCTACAGGTCCACTCCGCTGGCAGGATTTTTCGACGATACATCCTTGTATCGTCGAAAAACGACGTGCGTCCTGCACGTCGCCCCGTGCGGGGTCTTGTCTGCCAGCTCCGTCGCTGCGGAAGGGGCCCGTACGTCAAAAGCGCAGAGCAACAGCAAGTGCAAGTGCAACAGCAAGTGCAAGTGCAAAGCAACGGCACCCCTCCCTGACCCTCCCCTACGCTGCGCGTAAGGGAGGGGAAACAGCAATAGCAATAGCAATAGCAATAGCAACAGCAACAGCAACAGCAACAGCAACAGCAACAGCAGCCGTAGCCAAAGCTTGATTGGCTGTGCTTCTTTTGAGGGGAGGGGACGAAGTTCTCGCGAAAGCGGATGCTGGTACATCCGCCGTTTCGCTCATCCCGGGCGCATTGCGCGCCCGGGGTTCAATCACAGAGCGACTGACGTCGCCTCTACATCAAGCCTGTGCAGCAAATTCCGGGCGGGTCAGGTTGTCCGCTTCGCCGTCGGTGCATAGCACCTCGTCTTCAATGCGCACGCCACCGTAAGGACGGAAGAAGTCCACGCGGTCCCAGTTGATGCTGGCAGCGTTGCCGGCCTTCTTCACTTCGTCCAGCAACATGTCGATGAAGTACAGGCCCGGCTCGATGGTCACGACCATGCCCGGCTCCAGTACGCGGGTCATGCGCAGGTAGGGATGGCCAGCTGGGCGCTCGACGCGGCCGCCGTCTTCGCTCGCTGCAAAACCGGCGACGTCGTGCACCTGCGCGCCGATCAGGTGGCCGATGCCGTGCGGGAAGAATGCCGCGCTCACGCCGGTTGCCAGCGCGGCCTCCGGCGAGACATTGATCACGCCGAAGTCCTTGAGGATGCTCATCAGCGACAGGTGTGCATCGATGTGCAGCTGCTTGTAGTCGAAGCCGGCGCGCACCGCCGCACACATCTTCAGCTGCGCCGCGTCCACTGCATCGATGAAGGACTGGAACTCGTCGTGGCCGGCCGCAGCATAGGTGCGGGTGATATCGCTGGCGTAGCCATAAGCCGAAGCGCCGGCGTCGATCAGGAAGCTGCGCAGCGGCTGCGGTGCCTGTTTGCCCAGGTCGGTGTAATGCAGCACGGCGGCATGTTCGTTCAGTCCGATGATATTGCCGTACGGCAGCTCATTGGCGTCCTGGCCGACGGCGCTGCAATAGGCCATGTGGATCTCGAACTCGCTGGCACCGGCGCGGAACGCAGCCTCGGCGGCGCGGTGGCCGCGTACACCCAGTACCTGGGCCTGGCGCATCAGCGCGATTTCATACGGCGTCTTGTAACCGCGATGCCATTCCAAGTAGTTGATCACCGCCGCCGGGTTGTTCGGCGCAAAACCGCCCAGCGCGCTCTGCGCCTCGCCAAGGATGGCGCAGCGGCTCGGATCGGCTGGTAGCAGCGCAAGCGCTTCGTCCGGCTTGCGGATGATGTGGATGTCGAAGTGCTCCACCCACCAGCCGCTGGGGGCGTCCGGTACCACGTGCCAGTAATCGAAGGGCTGGTAGAACACCAGGGTCGGGCGCTTGCCCGGGGTGTGGATCAGCCAGCTGTAAGGCAGCTTGGTCAGTGGCAGCCAGGTCTTGAACTGCGGATTGACCGCGTAGGGGTAATCGCGGTCGTCAAACACCTGGTAATGCTGGGTGCCACTGGGAACCACCAGATGATCGAAACCGCCACGCGCCAGCGCCGTGTCGGCGCGGCGGATCATCTGCCCAAGGTGGTGGGCGTACAGATTGCCTGGATCGTGCTGGTTCATCGCGGTGGCTCGCTGGGACGTGCGGAATGCAGGCCTCAATTTTGCCGCAATCAGCCGGCCGCTGCTGTGCCGTTTTCGGCACTCAGGCTGCGGGGATGTTGCCCTCTATCCACCGCACAAGACGTTCGCGATGGGTTTTGTCCAAGGTCAGGAAGCGAAACCCGGCCCACGACTGCTCGGGCGCATGGGTGGGCTCGCACCATAACAGGTGCGCGCCGACGTCGATCTGCAGGTGACCGCCGCGACCGTCAGGGATTGGGAACTGCAGCTGGTACAGCGCGTCCTCGTGCATGGGCACGGAGGTGATCAACAACATGCCGGTTTCGGACACGTTGCCGAGCCGACCGATGTGGCTGCCGGTCATCTGGTCGCGTACCTGTACCAGCTCGGGTACCTGCAGGCGCGGCGCGCGGCGGGTGTTGGTGATCATGCGGACTCCCCTGCATTGGGTGCGTGGCCGGCGATCGAGCGCAGGGCGCGCACGGTGGCCTGCCAGGCGCGGTCGATCAGGCGCCCCTTGTCTTCAGTGACGATGCGCAGCTGATCCTTGGCCATCAACCGCGACATCGCGTCGAGTGATTGCTCCGAGACCTTCTGGCCACGCTGGTTCACGAACAAGGCATTGCCGGTGATCAGGCTGTACCAGGACAGGCGCTGGCGCCGGTTGTCGCCTTGCTGGTTGACGGTGAATTCGAACCAGGTGCCGAATGGCAAGGTGCGCAGTTGCCGGTAAAACGCCTCCTCTTCCTCGGTACGGGCCGGCTCGACTTTCCTGCGGCGCTCTTCTTCTTCGGGCTCGCCGGCTTCACCCAGGCGGCTACGCGCCTTGAGTTTGGCGGTCAGCTCGGTCCGCGAGGTGATTTCATCCTCGCCGCCCGGCGTGGAGAGCCGGCGTGCGATGGCTGCCGCCTCATCCTGGTGGTATCCGACCTGCAGCAGCGATTGCTCGATTTCCTCGCCGAAACTGGCATCGGCTGCACCACCGGAGGGCTGGCCGGTGATCTCACTGATGCGGCGGGTGGCCTGCTCGCGTTGCTGCCATTCCTCCGAACCTTCGCCCTGACGCAGCAGGGTGAGGGTAAGCACATCGGCCCACGCCTTGCGCAGCAGGGTCTGCACGAACTTGGGTGGTTCGGTGGTCTGGCAGAGCTCGTCGATAGTGCTGTTGGCCAGCTGCTTGGCAGCTTCCAGACGTTCCTTGCCACGCGCGGCATCGACCTGCCGGCGCTCGGCGATCTCCGCGCGGCGGGCCGCCGAGCGCAGATGTCCCTGGATGATGTCGTTGGCTTCGACGAAGACAGACTCATCGCCTTGGTAGTCGTCGACGACCTTGTTGACTGCGTCCTTGAGCTTCAGCAGCAGGACTGGATCACTGTCTTCGTCGCTGAGCCAGACAGCGCCGGACTCGGCGACAGCATTGAGCAGTTCACGAGCCGGGTGCTGGTCGCGCAGGAAGAATTCCTGGTCGCTGATGGCCGCGCGGGCCAGCGGCACCTGCAGGCGTCGCAGCAGATCGGCGGCTGGGCCTTCGCTGCGCACTTCGCGCTGCAACTCGGTGTAAAGCATGCCCAGCAGATCCATGGTGTCGCTGTCCTGCACCGACAGCGTCGCCGCTGGACCATGTTCGGCCTTGACCTGCGCCATCATCGCGTTGCGGATGTCGGCCATGCTGTGGCGGCTACCCGAAGAGGAGGCAGCTGTCTGCAGTTTGCCCAGCACGTCCATCGCTGTCTGGGTGGAGATCGGTTGGGCCGGAGCGCTGGTACTGCTGGCGTTGGCGGCAGTGAATGCCGCGCTGTCGGCACCTGCGCCTGCAACTGGAGCGCCGGGCTGAGCGTGTGCCTGCGCTTGCAGGGCGGCGAAGTCGGGCATGCTGCCGGCAGCCATGCTCGCACCTGCTGAACGGCCGACAGTTTCACCGCCACCGCCACCGCCACCGCCACCGCCACCGCCGCCGGCACCGGCACCGGCACCGGCACCAAGCGTAAGTGCGTGGCGGGCGGCATCAAGCAGGCTATGCAGGCTTTCCATCGGCGGCATCGCGGCCCCGCTGGCGGGCATCGGTACCGGTGTGACCTGGGCAGGTGCCGCTGTCGGGCCGCCCAGCAGTTCATTGGAAATATTGGCCCAGGATGCCGCAGGGGCCTGGCCTTGCCAGCTGGTCAGCGGGGTTGGGCCCGCGCTGCGAGGCCCGCTGCCGCCAGCATCGGCTTGCCCGCCTGCGGCACCCGCGCCGCGTGGGGCGGAGGGGCGGGGAAGGTGTGGGCGATACACCAAGCCTGGAAGCACGCCTTCGCGATCCAGCTGGATGTTCAGGCGGTCCACCAGTTCGGCATGACGTGGCATGACCATGCGTTCAAATACCTGGAACAGCACCAGTTGGGCATCGAGGTTGAGCTGCATCTGCTCGCCGGCGTCGCGCACTGCTCGGCACTGCGCATAGGGGCCGACCGGCAGGCGTTCGGGATCAAATGCGGGTTGCGCGGCCAGTACCGCAAAGCGCTGCCCCAGCAACAGCAGTGGGCTGGGGGCGCGGAATGCTTCGCGTCGTGCCATTTCGTGCAGCACGATGTCGCGGTCGATGTCGGTGTCTTCGACAAGCGTCATCGACTTGAACGTGGCCGCGTGCGCTTCCTGGTCGGGCTTGGGCGGGTCCTTGAAGCTCGCCACTTGCATGGCCAGCGCGTCAAGAAAGAGGTCGGGGAACTGCTCGGTGTGCTCGCGCAACACACGCAGCTGCGCATAGATGTCGGATTGAACCTGGCTGTTGTGTGCCAACTCGGCGCGTTTGAACAAGGCGCGTTCCAGCTCGATGGCGGTCAGCTGCAGCGGCGTGCGCAGGACTTCATCGGTGGTTTGGAAGATGCTTTCCAACAAGTGACGCACACGGGCAGATACCGGCGCACTGGCGATCCTTGCCATGGATTGGCTTGCTGAGCGTGGTGCGGTGCCTGGCATGCTGTTTTCCTTCCCCCTGAATGGGCGTTTTCTATCATTTATGTGATGTAACGGCCACTTTCCGCGGGTCTTACGCCAGGAACAACTCCACCACATCGTTGGTGAAGCGGCGACCAAGCTCAGTCGGGGTCCAGTAATCCCCGTTATGGGTGAGCCAGCCACGCTCCACCGCCAATGCCAGGGAAGCTAGAAGCACGCTCCGTGCCAAACCGGTGCGCGACTCGAAATCGCGCAGGCTGAAGCCCTCGTGCAGGCGCAGCAGGTTGAGCATGTACTCGAACGGGAGCCGTTCCGGGCTGATCACGTCATCGCCGCCGATGCTGGCCAGACTGCCGGCGGTGTCCATGAAGGTCTGCGGGTGCTTGTGCTTCCAGCGCCGCAGCACGTGCTGCTCGGCGCCGGAGCTGATCTTGCCGTGGGCGCCAGCGCCGATGCCCAGGTAATCACCAAAGCGCCAGTAGTTGAGGTTGTGCTGGCATTGCCAGCCATCACGGGCATAGGCGCTGACTTCGTATTGGCCATAGCCGCGTTCGGCAAGCAGGGCCTGGCAGTGTTCCTGGATGTCCCAGGCGCTGTCTTCGTCAGGAATGCCCTGCGGCGGCCGGGCGAAGAACACCGTGTTCGGCTCCAGCGTCAGCTGGTAGTGCGAGATATGGGTGGGATCAAGGGCGAAGGCGCGTTCGAGGTCGTATTCGGCCTGCGCCAGCGTCTGCTGCGGCAGCGCGTACATCAGGTCGATATTGAAGTTCCTGTAGCCGGCGTCCTGCGCCAGCTTGACCGCGCGCTCGGCTTCGTTGCTGTCGTGGATGCGCCCCAGGCGCTTGAGCGCTTCGTCGTTGAAGGTCTGGATGCCGAAGCTGATGCGGTTCACGCCGGCCGCGCGGTAGCGGTCGAAGCGGCCGTGCTCGGCGGTGCCGGGGTTGGTCTCCAGCGTCACTTCCAGGTTCGGCGCGAAACGCAGCCTTGCGCTGGCCGCCTGCAGGAAACGGTCGATCGCCTCCGGTGGGAACAGGCTGGGCGTGCCGCCGCCAAAGAACACGCTGCTGACCACCCGGCCCCAGACCAACGGCAAGTCCTGGTCCAGATCGCGGATCAACGCATCGATATAGGCATCGAACGGCAACTCGCCCTTGCCGGCATGCGAGTTGAAATCGCAGTACGGGCATTTGCGCACGCACCACGGCAGGTGCACGTACAGCGCCAGCGGAGGCGGCACCAGCTGTATATCTGCCGGTACAGCGCAGCCGCAGGTGGCATCGTGGGTGTGGAGGTGCGAATGCGTGTTCATCAGCGCGATATCTCAGCGTGCCAGTTGCGCGGACAACTGCTGGACCAGCAACTGCAGCGCCTTGGCGCGGTGGCTGCGACCGTTCTTCTGCGCAGGTTCCATCTGTGCTGCGGTCAGGCCGAGTTCTTCATCCAGGAACACCGGGTTGTAGCCGAAGCCATTGCTGCCGCGCAGTTCGTCGATGATGCGACCTTCCCAGCTGCCTTCGCAGATCAGCGGTTGCGGATCATTGGGATGGCGCAGCAGTACGATCACCGCGTAGAAGCGCGCCGTGCGACGTTCGGCCGGGACATCGCGCAGCGCATCAAGCAGCTTGGCGTTGTTTGCGGCATCGTCGGTGGGGCTGCCGGCGTAGCGCGCGCTGTACAGGCCGGGCGCGCCGTCCAGTGCATCGACGATCAGGCCGGAGTCGTCGGCCAGTGCCGGCAGGCCGGTCACCGTGCAGGCGTGGCGGGCCTTGATCAGTGCGTTCTCGACGAAGGTCAGGCCGGTTTCCGGCACATCGTCCACGCCCAGCTCGCGCTGCGGCACGATCTGCAGTGGCAGGTCGGCCAACATGGCCTGCAGTTCTTTCAGCTTGCCGGCGTTGCCGCTGGCCAGTACCAACTTCATTGTTTGGGCTCCAACAAGTCCCAGGTGTTGTCGTACAGGTCGCGGAACACCGCGACCGTGGCATAGGGTTCATCGCGCGGGGCTTCGAGGAATTCCACGCCCTGTGCAAGCATTGCCGCGTGGTCGCGATGGAAATCATCGGTGTGCAGGAAGAAGCCAACGCGGCCGCCGGTCTGGTTGCCGATGCGGCTGCGCTGCTCCTCGTCGCTGGCACGCGCCAACAGCAGCGCGGCGGCGCTGCCATCGGTCGGGCCGACCACTACCCAGCGCTTGCGGCCCTGGTCCAGGTCTTCCAGCAGCTGGAAGCCGAGCTTGCCGGTGTACCAGGCGATGGCTTCGTCGTAGTCGTCGACGACGAGGGTGACCAGGGCGAGGCGCCGGTTCATACCGATGCCAATGCCGCCTGCTGGGCGTCGAACAGCTCGCGGATGCCCTTTTCGGCCAGCACCAGCAGCGCGTCCAGCTCATCGCGGCGGAAGGCATGGCCTTCGGCCGTGCCCTGCAGCTCGATGAAACCGCCGCCGTCATTCATGACGATGTTCATGTCGGTGTCGCAGTCGCTGTCTTCCGGGTAATCCAGGTCCAGCACCGGCTGGCCCTTGTAGACACCAACCGACACCGCAGCCACCGCGCCGAACAGCGGGTTGCGCTTGATCTCGCCGCGCTTCATCAGCAGGTTCACCGCGTCAACCAGTGCCACGTAGGCGCCGGTGATGGCGGCGGTGCGGGTGCCACCGTCGGCCTGCAGCACGTCGCAGTCCAGGGTAATGGTGCGTTCGCCCAGTGCATTGCGGTCGATGCAGGCGCGCAGGGTGCGGCCGATCAGGCGCTGGATTTCCAGGGTGCGGCCACCTTGCTTGCCGCGCGCGGCCTCACGGTCGGAGCGGGTGTGGGTGGAGCGCGGCAGCATGCCGTACTCGGCGGTGACCCAGCCTTCGCCCTTGCCACGCAGGAAGCCGGGGACCCGGTTCTCGACGCTGGCGGTGCACAGCACGCGGGTGTCGCCAAAGCTCACCAGCACCGAGCCTTCGGCATGGCGGGTGAAGGAACGCTCGATGGTGACGGTGCGCATCTGATCGGCCTGGCGGCCGCTGGGACGGGAGAAGGTCATGGGGAATCCGGTTAGTACGAGTTGATCTGGCGGGCGTCTGGGTGGTGGATGCACCAGCGTCCAGAGGTGGCTAGGGTACCATTCGCCCTTTGAAACACATCGGAAAGCACATGATTCGGAGCATGACCGCCTATGCCGGCGGCGAACGCATCACCGCGTGGGGCACCCTGGGCTGCGAACTGCGCTCGGTGAACCACCGGTTCCTGGAAGTGGGCGTGCGTCTGCCCGAGGACCTGCGTGCGCTGGAACCGCAGCTGCGCGAACGCATTGCCGCCCGGGTCAGTCGCGGCAAGCTCGACCTGGTGATGCGCCTGCGCGCACCGGAGGCCGCCACCTCGCTGGCGGTCAACGAGGTGCTGGTGGATCAGCTGTCTGAATTGGCGCAACGCCTGCAGGACCGCTTCCCCGGGATGCAGGTGGGCTTCACCGACCTGCTGCAATACCCCGGCGTGCTGCGTGCCGAGGCGACCGACAGTGCCGCCCTGCATGCCGAGGCGCTGGCCTTGCTGGAAGAAACCGTCACCAGCTTCGTGCAGGCACGTGAGCGGGAAGGCGACAAGCTGGCCACGGCGATCAGCGAGCGCGTCGATTCGGTCGAACGCATTGCCGGCGAAGTCCGCGAGCTGATCCCGGCCATCCGCGAAGGGCAGCGGGTCAAGCTGGCCGCGCGTCTGGCCGACCTGCCGCACCCGGTTGACCCGGGTCGGGCAGAGCAGGAGCTGGTGATGTGGCTGCAGAAGCTCGACGTGGACGAGGAACTGGACCGTCTGGACAGCCATGTCGCGGAGATCCGCCGCGTGCTGCGTCAGCGCGAGCCGGTCGGCCGCCGCCTGGACTTCCTGCTGCAGGAGTTCAACCGCGAAGCCAACACCCTGGGCTCCAAGTCGGTGGACGCACGTACCTCCAATGCCGCCGTCGAGCTGAAAGTGCTGATCGACCAGATCCGCGAGCAGGTCCAGAACATCGAGTAAAGGGTAGTGCCGAGCCATGCTCGGCAAGGAACCAAGGTAGTGCCGAGCCATGCTCGGCAGAGGCCTTACCGGTAATACCCAGCCGAGCATGGCTCGGCACTACAGGTGGAGCCGCCCCCGCGGTAATTGGGGGCCCTCAACCCCCGATCCTGCACAGGCCCGCCCACGCCGGTACAATGCCGGGCCATTCCGACGTTGGCCCACCGCATGCGTGGCACCCTCTATATCGTCGCTGCCCCGTCCGGGGCCGGCAAAAGCAGCATCGTCAACGCCACACTGGCGCGTGACCCGCACATCTCGCTGTCGATCTCCTTCACCTCGCGGGCCATGCGCCCGGGCGAGGTCAACGGCAAGCATTACCACTTCGTCCCCGCCGCCGAGTTCGAGCAGATGATCGCCGCCGGCGACTTCTTCGAGCACGCGCTGGTGCATGGCGACTGGAAGGGTACAGCCCGGCAGTCGGTGGAGCCGCAGCTGGCGGCCGGCAAGGACGTGCTGCTGGAGATCGACTGGCAGGGCGCGCGGCAGGTGCGCGAGAAGGTGCCGGGCGCGGTCAGCGTGTTCATCCTGCCGCCGTCGCGGCAGGCGCTGGACGAGCGCATGCGCAAGCGTGGCCAGGACAGCGAGGCGGTCATGGCCCAGCGTTTGGCCGCCGCGCGCGAGGAAATGCTGCATTACGACGAGTTCGACTACGTCATCATCAACGAGGATTTCGACACCGCCGTTGGCGAAATGTGCTCGATCTTCGCCGCCAGCCGCCTGCGCTGCGAACCCCAGCAGCGCCGCCACGCCGAGCTGATCGCCTCGTTGCTGGCCCCTGAAAATTGAGCAAGTGATTGATCCACAAGGGGCTGTTCAGGCCTTGACTTGATTCCAGGACCGGTCTGCCCTTACAATCCATCCCCTTTCCCTCATTCGATCGAGCGGCCGTTGCAGGTCGCCGGGAGCCCGCATGGCCCGCATTACCGTAGAAGATTGCCTGGAAGTCGTTAACAACCGTTTTGAGCTGGTCATGATGGCGTCCAAGCGCGCCCGTCAGCTGGCCAATGGTGTCCAGGCGACGATCGACAACAGCGAGAGCGAGGACAAGCCGACCGTGTTGGCGCTGCGCGAAATCGCTGCCCGTCGCATCGACAACGAGCTGATCGAGGAAGTCGAGAAGTCCGAGCGCGAGCGCATCGAGCGTGAAGCACTGGAATGGGCAGCCGCTGAAGTGGTCGCCGACGAAGACATGTCCAAGAACGACGATTGATCGCCTCTCTGGCATCGATTGATGTTGTCTGCAAACAGCCCGCCAAAAGCGGGCTGTTTGCGTTGTAGGAATTGCCGTGGAACGCCTGCTGGCATAGTCTTCTGCCATGAACCCAGGCCCTTCCGCCCAGGTAGCCACGCCCGCGGGCGGGGTGGTACCTGATTACGTACTGCAACTCGAACGCGCAGCCAGCTACCTCCCCACCGAGCAGCTGCCGCTGCTGCGTCGTGCCTGGGAGGTCGGGGCGGCCGCGCACGCCGGCCAGACCCGCAAATCCGGCGAGCCCTACATCACCCATCCGGTGGCGGTGGCGCGCATCCTGGCCGAGCTCGGCCTAGACGTTGAAACCCTGATCGCGGCGATCCTGCACGACACCATCGAGGACACCCCGCTGACCGGCGAGGAGCTGGCCGCCGAGTTCGGCCAGGCCGTGGCCGACCTGGTCGAGGGCGTCACCAAGCTGGACAAGCTGAAGTTCCGCGATCGCCAGGAAGCGGCTGCGGAGAGCTTCCGCAAGATGCTGCTGGCGATGTCGCGCGACCTGCGCGTGATCATGATCAAGCTGGCCGACCGCCTGCACAACATGCGCACGCTGGGCGCGCAGAGTGCCGAGGCGCGGCGCCGCATCGCCACCGAAACGCTGGATATCTATGCGCCCATCGCCCAGCGCCTGGGCATGAACCTGATCAAGTCCGAGCTGCAGAACCTTGGCTTCCGCGCGCTGTACCCGTGGCGCCACGCCATCATCGAGAAACACATCCGCAGCCAGCCGGTGGTGCGCCGTGAGTCGATGGCGCAAGTGGAAGTGCAGCTGTCGCAGCGCCTGGCGCGCGAAGGGCTGGAACACCGCCTGATCAGCCGGATCAAGACGCCCTGGAGCATCTACACCAAGATGCGCGAGGAGAACAAAAGCTTCGACCAGGTCATGGATGTGTTCGGCTTCCGCCTGGTGATGCGCAACGTGCCCAACTGCTACCACGCACTGGGCGGCGTGCATGCCGCGTTCAAGCCGCTGGACGGGCGCTTCCGCGATTTCATCGCCATCCCCAAGGCCAACGGTTACCAGTCGCTGCACACGGTGCTGTTCGGTCCTTACGGTTCGCCGATCGAGGTGCAGATCCGCACCGAGGAAATGGACCTGATCGCCGAGCGCGGCGTGGCTGCGCACTGGACCTACAAGTTCGGCGGCGACGGCCCCAACAGCGCGCAGAGCCGCGCACATGCCTGGATCGTCGAGCTGATCGATTCGCAGCGCACGGCGGGTTCGTCGCTGGAGTTCCTGGACAACGTCAAGGTCGACCTGTTCCCGGACGAGGTCTACCTGTTCACGCCCAAGGGCAAGATCCTGGCGCTGCCGCGCAATTCCACCGCGCTGGATTTCGCCTATGCCGTGCACACCGACGTGGGCAACCGCGCGGTGGCATCGCGCGTGGACAAGAAGCTGGTGCCGCTGCGCACGCGTCTGGTCAGCGGGCAGACGGTGGAAATCATCACCGCGCGCTCGGCCTCGCCCAAACCGCAATGGCTGGAATTCGTGGTCAGCAGCAAGGCGCGTACCGCGATCCGTCACCAGCTCAAGCAGCTGGAGCACGAGGACGCCGTGCAGCTCGGTCACAGCATGCTCGACCGCGCGCTGGAAGCGATGGACAGCTCGATCGAGCGGCTGCCCAAGGGACGGCTTGATGCCTTCCTCAACGAACACCGTTATCCGCGCCTGGAGGCCTTCCTGGCCGATGTCGCGCTGGGCAACTGGATGCCAACCCAGGCCGCGCAGGCCTTGATGTCGTATGCCGAACTGCGTGCCAGCGGCGTGACCCATCGTGCCCAGGAAAAGATCCTGATCAACGGCAGCGAGCGTGGCGTGGTCAGCTTTGCCAACTGTTGTCAGCCGATTCCGGGCGACGACATCATGGGTTACCACACCGCCGGCAAGGGCATCGTCGTGCATCGGCTGGACTGCCCGAACCTGGCCGAACTGCGCAAGACGCCGGATCGCTGGGTGCCGATTGGCTGGGATACCAGCGTGGTCGGTGACTACGACACCGCGCTGGTGGTCGAGGTGGAGAACGGCACCGGCGTGCTGGCGCAGCTGGCTGCCGCCATTGCCCACAGCCATTCCAACATCGAGCGCGTGGATTACCTGGATCGCGATTTCAACGCCGCGGTGCTGTGCTTCAACATCCAGGTCCGCGACCGCAACCACCTGGCCGAGGTAATGCGTCGCCTGCGCCGCCTGCAGGTAGTGCAGTCCGTCCGCCGCCAGTAAGTAGTGCCGAGCCATGCTCGGAAGGGGCGTTACCGCTGATTTGTAGGAGCGACGTCAGCCGCGAAGCGGGCAACAATGAATCAGTCGTCATGTCGGGGAGTCGGATGGATCAGTGGCTTCGCGGCTGGCGCCGCTCCTACAGCGTCGCGTCTGGTTTGCTGTGAAAGCTCCAGCCGAGCATGGCTCTGCGCTAGCTGTATCCGACTATCCACACAGCTTGTGTCCTGCTGCCTACACAAGTTGTGGATAACAGCGCGCAGCCCTTGTGCTGCGGTCCTCTGCAAAACATGGTGATATTTTGTCCATCACTTGTGGACAGGTGGAGGTGAGCCCGCAGGGTGTTCTGCGTACCATGAGCGGGATACCCACACGGCTGTTCCCCATGACCACGTTCCCCGAAGACATCTATACCGAACCCACCGCCGATACCAATACGCTGGCCAACCTCGGGCCACTGGCGCCGATGGCCGGTATCTGGATCGGCGAGCGCGGCATGGACGTCAATCCCAAGGCCGACGGCCCCGAACGGCAGGCCTTCATCGAGCACGTCGAATTGCAGCCGATCGACGCGCAGCCCAATGGCCCGCAGTTGTTCTACGGGCTGCGTTATCACACCCGCATCCACAAGCCCGGTGAAGTGGAGACCTTCCACGACCAGGTCGGTTATTGGCTGTGGGAGCCGGCGACCGGCACGGTGATCCAGACGCTGACCATCCCGCGCGGGCAGACCGCGATGGCGGTGGGCAAGGCGGCGCCTGATGCGAAGCGCTTCCGCCTGCGCGCCGAGCGTGGTTCGATGACCAACGGCATCAGCTCCAATCCGTTCCTGGAACACGCGTTCCGTACCGACAGTTACGAGATCGAAGTCACCATCAATGAGGACGGCAGCTGGTCCTACGAACAGGAAACGATGCTGGTCATTCCAGACCGCAGCGAGCCGTTCGCGCATACCGACCGCAACACCCTGCGCCGGATCGGCGAGCCCACGCCCAACCCGACCGCACAGGCCGAAGCGGCCGCGTAGTGCCGAGCCATGCTCGGCAGGGGCTCTGCCGATAGGGTAGGAGGCACTTGTGGGAGCGGCGTCAGCCGCGAAGCTGGTGCCAGTGAATTGATCGAGCATGCTGGTTGGCCGGATGGATCATCTGCTTCGCGGCGGCCGCCGGGCCGAAGA
>NZ_JBRREH010000111.1:0-13718 GCF_056760175.1 Stenotrophomonas sp. STEN021
CGGCAATCCGTGTTTTAGCGCGGTCTGGTGGGCTGGTTTTTTTTTATATCTTACTGGTTTGGGTTGGGGGTTACGCCGCGAAGCTGGCAATGCTTGAAAGGCTCAAAAGCCAACCCCTCCCCGGCCCTCCCCTCCGCCTTCGGCGCAAGGGAGGGAGCGTAGTGCCGAGCCATGCTCGGCAGGGGCCTCCGCCGGCAGATCATCAACGCCCGGGACTGTAGGAGCGGCGTAAGCCGCGAAGCCAGCACGCCATCAGCAGCAGCAAAGCCCCCCTCCCCAGCCCTCCTCTTGGCCTTGGACCAAAGGGAGGCAGCAAAAAACTGGTCACATTCCGCCCGTACCCACGTCCCTGGTCCTAATGACTTCCGGCGCATTGCCGCAAGCCCTGCCGCAACTGAATGATGCGGTCATCATCCAAGGAGAGGTTCGGTTCCCATGCTGCAGATCCGTGGTCTGTCGAAAACCTACGCCAATGGCGTACACGCACTGAAAAATGTCGATCTCGACATTCCCCGCGGCATGTTCGGCCTGCTTGGCCCCAATGGCGCTGGCAAGTCCTCGCTGATGCGTACCCTGGCCACCCTGCAGGAAGCCGACGCCGGCAGCGCCACCCTGACCACCGCCGATGGCACCAGCATCGACATCCTGCGCAACAAGGACGCGCTGCGCCGCAAGCTCGGCTACCTGCCACAGGACTTCGGCGTCTACCCCAAGGTCAGCGCACTCGACCTGCTCGACCATTTCGCCGTGCTCAAGGGCCTGACCGCGCGCAAGCAGCGCAAGGAAGTGGTTGAAGCCCTGCTGCAACAGGTCAACCTGTGGGACGCGCGCAAGCGCAAACTCGGCACCTATTCCGGCGGCATGCGCCAACGCTTCGGTATCGCCCAGGCCCTGCTCGGCAACCCGCAGCTGGTGATCGTCGATGAGCCCACCGCCGGCCTGGATCCGGAAGAACGCAACCGTTTCCTCAACCTGCTGTCCGAGATCGGCGAGAACGTGGCAGTGATCCTGTCCACCCACATCGTCGAGGACGTCACCGACCTGTGCCCGACCATGGCCATCATGAACAAGGGCGAGGTATTGCTGACCGGGCGTCCCACCGATGCCATCAATGCATTGCAGGCACAGGTGTGGCGCAAGCAGGTCGCCAAGTCAGCATTGCCGGACTATGAAGTCCGCTTCACCGTGCTGTCGACGCGACTGGTTGGCGGCCATCCGGTTATCCATGTATTCGCCGACAACTGCCCTGAAGCAGGCTTCGAACCGGTCGCGCCCGGCCTCGAGGACGTCTACTTCCAGCGCCTGCGCCTGCAGGCGCAGGCCGCCTGACGGAGACGACCATGACCCTCGCTTTCCTGCGCTTCGAGCTGCGCGAGCAGCTGCGTTCCCCCTTGTTGTGGCTGCTTGCCGTTCTATTCGCTTTGATCGCCTTCGGCGCTGCCTCCAGCGACGCCGTCCAGATCGGTGGCGGCATCGGCAACGTGCACCGCAATGCACCGTCGGTGATCGCCACGTTCATGACCTCCTTCACCCTGCTCGGGCTGTTGGTGGTCACCTTGTTCGTCAGCAATGCACTGCTGCGTGACTTCGAACTGGGCACCGCTGAACTAGTGTTCTCCAGCCCGATCAAACGCCGCGATTATTTATTGGGCCGCCTCGGCGCCGCCCTGCTGGCCAGCCTGCTGATGTACGTGATCATCGCGACAGGCCTGTTCATCGCCCAGTTCATGCCCTGGATCGATGCGGCCCGGCTTGGCCCGGTGTCGCTGCAGCCCTACCTGTGGTCGTTCGCGGTCATGGTGCTCCCGAACGTGTTGTTCACCACCGCCCTGTTGGCGCTGCTGGCCGTCACCACCCGCAGCATCCTGTGGGTTTATATCGGCGTCATCGTGTTTTTCGTGCTGTATGGCGTAAGTCGCGCCCTGCTAGCCGACATCGACAACATGCGCATCGCCTCGCTGCTCGATCCACTGGGCATGCGCGCGATGAGCCAGGCAATGCGTTACTGGTCGGCAGAAGAACGCAACACTGGCCTGCCCGCCGTCACCGGCTACCTGTTGGAGAACCGCATGCTGTGGCTGGCGGTTACCGGTGCATTGTTCGCTGCAACCTTCGCTCTGTTCCGCACCGAGCGCAGCGGCACCGGCCGCAAACGGGGCAAGAAAGTGGCCAGCGTCGCCACCACCGACGGCAAGCGCAGCAATGTAGTCGCCCCCAAGGTCACGCCGAGCTTCAACGCAGCAACCGGTTGGCGGCAGCTGCTGCGTCAGGTCGGCTTCGATGCGCTGGGCGTGTTTCGCAGCGCACCGTTCCTGGTATTGCTGGTGCTGGGCATGGCCAACTTCATCCCCACCGCCCTGCATCGGCGCACCATGTACGGTACGCCCAGCTGGCCGGTGACCTCGCAGATGCTGGAGGCGCTGCAGGGCAGCTTCAGCTTCCTGCTGATCATCATCGTGCTGTTCTATGCCGGCGAACTGGTCTGGCGTGAGCGCAGCGCGCGCATTGCCGGTATCAGCGACGCGATGCCGGTGCCGAACTGGGTGCCGCTGCTGGGCAAGTTCCTCACCCTGATCGCGGTGGTGTTTGCGTTCCAGGCCGTCGGTGGGCTCACCGCCATCGCCATCCAGCTGAGCAAGGGCTACACCCAGATCGAGCCACTGCTGTACTTCAAGACACTGGCGCTGGACTCGGTGGTCTACATCCTGATGGGCGGCATGGCCTTGGTGCTGCAGGTACTGAGCAACAACAAATTCATGGGCTATGCCCTGCTGATCCTGTTGCTGATCGGGCAGTCGGTGCTGGGCATGCTCGACTACACCCAGAACCTGTACAACTTCGGCAGCTGGCCGATCGCGCCGTATTCGGACATGAACGGCTACGGCCATTTCCTGAGCGGGCAGCTGGCCTTCCAGGGCTACTGGGCACTGTTCCTGCTGGCCCTGTTGTTGCTGTGCGCAGCCTTGTGGGTGCGCGGCGTGGATTCGGGCTGGCGGCAGCGCCTGCGCCTGGCCAGGCAGCGCCTGCGCGGCCCGCTCGGTGCAGGCCTGGCCGCGGCAGTGCTGGCCTTCATCGCCTGCGGTGGCTGGCTGTACTGGAGCACCAACATCCGCAACGAATTCATTTCACCGGACCAGCAGCTCGATCTCCAGGCCCGCTACGAGCGTGAATACCGCAAGTACAAGGACCTGCCGCAGCCGCGCATCATCGCCATCGACAACAACGTCGACCTGCATCCGGAAACCCAATCCGTGCGCATCGATGGCGTCTACCGCGTGCGCAACACCCATGCGACCGCCATCCCCGATATCCATGTTGTGATGGGCGATGACAAGACCCTGGCCAGCATCGAGATGGGCGGCGCCAAGCTGACCACCCACGATGAGGAACTGGGCTACCGCATCTACCATCTGGATGCACCGATGGCGCCGGGCGAGGAACGCGACATCCGCTTCAGCGTCGACATCCATCCCAACGGCATCACCGCCGACCAGGCACAGACCCAGATCGTCGACAACGGCAGCTTCTTCAACAGCCGCGTTTTACCGGCCTTTGGCTATGACAGCGGCGCGGAGATCAGCGACCGCAACGAGCGCCGCAAGCGTGACCTCGGCGAACCGACGCGCATGCCCAAACTGGAGGATGAAGCCGCACGCGCCAATACCTATATCTCCAACGATTCGGACTGGCTGGATTTCCGCAGCACCGTCTGCACCACGCCGGACCAGATCGCCTTGGCACCGGGTTACCTGCAGAAGGAGTTTGAACGCAATGGCCGTCGCTGCTTCAGCTACGCCATGGACCGGCCGATGCTGAACTTCTACGCCTATCTGTCGGCACGCTGGACGGTGAAGAAGGCCACATACAAGAACATCCCGATCGAGATCTATTACGACGCCAAGCATCCGTACAACGTGGACCGGATGATCGAAGGCGTGCAGAAGTCACTGGCCTACTACGAGGCAAACTTCAGCCCGTACCAGCACAAGCAGGTGCGCATCATCGAGTTCCCGGGCTACCAGTCCTTCGCGCAGAGCTTTGCCAACACCATCCCGTACTCCGAGTCGATCGGTTTCATCGCCGACCTGCGTGACAAGGATGATGTCGACTACGTGTTCTACGTCACCGCGCACGAAGTGGCACATCAATGGTGGGCTCACCAGGTGATAGGTGCCAACGTGCAGGGCGCAACCGTGCTGTCCGAATCGCTGTCGCAGTATTCGGCATTGATGGTGATGGAGAAGGAGTACGGACGCGGCCATATGCGTCAGTTCCTGAAGGATGAGCTGGACAGGTATCTTTCTGGCCGCGGTGGCGAGGATGTCGAAGAACTGCCGCTGTACCGCGTGGAGAACCAGCAGTACATCCACTACCAGAAGGGTTCGCTGGTGTTCTATCGCCTGCGCGAGGAAATGGGCGAGGAAGCACTGAACCGCGCCCTGTCCCGTTTCATCCAGGCCAAGGCGTTCCAGCCGCCGCCGTATACCACCTCGGCCGAACTGCTGCAGTTCATCCGTGCCGAAGCCAAGCCCGAGCAGCAGGGCCTGATCACCGACCTGTTCGAAAAGATCAGCTTCTACGACAACCGCGTGGTCGAGGCCAGTGCGAAGAAGCGCGCCGACGGCCGCTACGACGTGACCCTGCAACTGCACGCCGACAAGCGCTATGCCGACGGCATGGGCAAGGAAACTGCGGGGACGCTGGACGACTGGATCGAGGTTGGCGTGTTTGCCAAGGGTGACTCGGGCAAGGAACGTGATGAGAAAGTGCTGTACCTGCAGCGCCACCACGTCACCGCTGCTGCGCCCAGCATCACTGTCACCGTGGACCAGAAGCCCGACGAGGCCGGTTTCGACCCGTACAACAAGCTGATCGACCGTGTATCGGCCGACAACCGCAAGCGGGTGACGGTGCAGTAAGCAAGATGCGAGCGATGCTCGGTTTGAGCCCCTCTCCCGCCTGCGGGAGAGGGGTTGGGGTGAGGGCAGCTTTTGAAGCACTACCGGGAAAGCCCCCTGCCGAGCATCGCTCGGCACTACATGTCGGAAATCTGCTGCACTGCGGATTCCGTACGGGACCGAATGCGGTTACATTCGGCCCGTAACAGCGCCGCCGGCAGCTGACCAAACCCACCCTGGGAGGGGACACATGCGTACTACTTTCAAAACCCTGTTGCTGGCCCTGCCGCTGCTGGCCGCCGGCTTCTCCGCCAGCGCCAGCGACAGCGCAGCCGGCCGCTGGCGCACCATCGATGACGAAACCGGCAAGGTGAAGTCCATCGTCGAGATCAGCCAGGCCGCCAATGGCACCCTCAGCGGCAAAGTGCTGCAGGTACTGCAGTCCGAGCATGGCCCGCACCCGGTCTGCAACAAATGCGACGGCGCCAACAAGGGCAAGCCGATCGAAGGCATGACCATCCTCTGGAACCTGCGCCCGGACGGCGCCAACAAGTGGGCCAATGGCACCATCCTGGACCCGGCCAAGGGCAAGACCTACAACTCAAAGGTGGCCCTGATTGAGAACGGCCGCAAGCTGGAAGTGTCCGGCTGCGTACTGTTCATCTGCCGCTCGCAGACCTGGCTGCGCGAGCAGTAAGCCGCTTGAAGCCCCTCTCCCTCCGGGAGAGGGGTTGGGGTGAGGGGAAGGCGACAAAGGCGCTATTCGTTCCGTCGGGTCGACTTGGGCCCCGTACCCTCATCCGCCCCTGCGGCGCACCTTCTCCCGCAGGAGAAGGGAATCAGCAGCCCCGGCCTCCCGGGGCTGCTTCTTTTCAGCCATGCGATAATCACCAGTCCCCTGCCGCAAATCATCGCCATGACCCGCAACGCCCTAGTCACCAATGCCCTGCCCTACGCCAACGGCCCGCTGCACCTCGGCCACCTGGTGGGTTACATCCAAGCCGATATCTGGGTGCGTGCGCGGCGAATGATGGGCGAGAAGGTCTGGTACGTCTGCGCCGATGACACCCACGGCACGCCGATCATGCTGGCCGCGGAGAAGGCCGGGGTAAGCCCGGAAACCTTCATCGCCAACATCCAGGCCGGCCATGAACGCGATTTCGCCGCCTTTGGCGTGGACTTCGACCACTACGACTCGACCAACTCGGCCACCAACCGCGAGCTGACCGAAGCCCTGTACGCCAAACTCGACGCCGCCGGCCATATCAGCCGTCGCTCGGTGGCGCAGTTCTATGACCCGGCCAAGGGCATGTTCCTGCCCGACCGCTACATCAAGGGCACCTGCCCGAACTGCAAGTCGCCCGACCAGTACGGCGACAACTGCGAAGTCTGTGGCGCCACCTACGGCCCGACCGACCTGATCGAGCCGAAGTCGGTGGTGTCCGGCGCCACCCCGGAAATGCGCGATTCAGAGCATTACTTCTTCGAGGTCGGACGCTTCCAGGAGTTCCTGCGCGAATGGCTGGCCGGCGACGTGGCCCTGCCCGGCGTCAAGGCAAAGCTGGCCGAGTGGCTGGATGCCGAGGGCGGCCTGCGCGCGTGGGACATCTCGCGTGATGCGCCCTACTTCGGTTTCGAAATCCCCGGCGCACCGGGCAAGTACTTCTACGTGTGGCTGGACGCGCCGATCGGCTACCTGTCCAGCTTCAAGAACCTGTGCGCCAGGACCGGCGACGACTTCAACGCTGTGCTCGCCGCCGACAGCAACACCGAACTGCACCACTTCCTGGGCAAGGACATCGTCAACTTCCATGGTCTGTTCTGGCCAGCGGTGCTGAAAGGCAGCGGCCTGCGCACGCCGACCAAGCTGCACGTCAACGGCTACCTGACCGTGGACGGTGCCAAGATGAGCAAGTCGCGCGGCACCTTCATCATGGCCCGCACCTATCTGGATGCCGGTCTGGCCCCGGAGGCGCTGCGCTATTACTTCGCCGCCAAGTCCTCCGGCGGCGTCGACGATCTCGATCTGAACCTGAGCGACTTCACCGCCCGTGTGAACGCCGACCTGGTCGGCAAGTTCGTCAACCTGGCCAGCCGCTGCGCCGGCTTCATCGCCAAGCGCTTCGACGGCAAGCTGGCCGACGCGCTGCCGGACCAGGCCCAGTACGACCGCTTCATCGCTGCGCTGGCGCCGATCCGTGAGGCCTACGAGCGCAACGACGCGGCCGCCGCCATCCGCCTGACCATGGCGCTGGCCGACGAAGCCAACAAGTACATCGATGACACCAAGCCGTGGGTGATTGCCAAGCAGGAAGGCGCCGACGCAGAACTGCAGGCGGTCTGCACACAGGGCCTGAACCTGTTCCGCGTGCTGGTCACCGCCCTCAAGCCGGTGCTGCCGGCCACGGCACTGCAGGCCGAGAGCTTCCTCAACGCCCCGGTCCACGGCTGGGACGACATCAGCACCCCGCTGACCGCACACAGCATCGCCGCCTACGTGGCGCTGTTCACCCGTATCGACCCAAAGATGATTGACGCAATGACCGACGCCTCCAAGGACACCCTCACCGCCCAGCCCGCCGCCGAGGCCAAGCCGGCCAAGGCCGAAAAGCCCGCCAAGGTCGAGGTAAAGGCCGAAGCGAAGGCCGAAGGTGAAGCTTCCGCGTACATCGGCATCGACGATTTCGCCAAGCTCGACCTGCGCATCGGCAAGGTGCTGGAGTGTGGCTTCGTCGAAGGCTCGGACAAGCTGCTGCGCTTCCTGCTGGATGCCGGCGACCTCGGCCAGCGGCAGATCTTCTCCGGCATCCGCGGCAGCTACGCCGAGCCGGAAGCGCTGGTCGGCCGCAACGTCGTCTTCATCGCCAACCTTGCCCCGCGCAAGATGCGCTTCGGCCTGAGCGAAGGCATGATCCTGTCGGCCGGTTTCGACGGCGGCGCACTGGCGCTGCTGGATGCCGATGACGGCGCATTGCCGGGCATGCCGGTTCGCTGAAGGCAGCGGGTGCGCCCCCGGTCGCACCCTTCCCGAACCGAGTGGACCATGCAACTCGCCCTCTTCGACTTCGACCACACCATCACCGTCTGTGACACCTACAGCCGGTTCCTGCGTCGCGTGGCCACGCCGGAGCAGCGCGCGCAGGGTTGGTGGCGGGTAGGGCCGTGGGTGCTGGCCTACCGGCTGAAGCTGATCTCCGCCGAGCGCGTGCGTCGTCGTGTCACCGCCCAGGTCTTCACCGGCCGCCATGCCGGTGAAGTCAGCCAGATGGCACGCGACTATGCGCGCGAGCACCTGCCCAGCATGGTCCGGCCGGAGATGCTGGAGCAGATCCAGTGGCACAAGGCGCAAGGCCATACCGTGGCGGTCGTGTCCGGCTCGCTCGATCTGTACCTGCAACACTGGTGCGAACAGATGGGCCTGCAGATGATCTGCAACCGGCTCGAAGTGCAGGACAATCGCCTAACCGGCCGTTACGCCGAAGGCGACTGCGGCGCACGCAAGGTGGCCCTGATCCGCAAACGTTTCGATCTGAGCATCTACCAGCGTATCCATGCCTACGGCGACAGCAGCGAAGACAAGCCCATGCTGGCGCTGGCGCACGAGCGCTGGTATCGCGGCAAATGCCTGACCTGAGCTTCTTCTCCTCCTGCAGAGAGGTTGTGGCGAGGGCACGCACCAGGACTTTTGAATGATCACCGAACCCTCATCCAACGCTGCGCGCCATCTTCTCCCGCAGGGAGAAGCAAGGGCTGCGCTGGTCGAACGTCTCGATCGCTTGCTGCCGCAGACCCAGTGTGGGCAATGCGGTTATGACGGCTGCCGCCCGTATGCCGAAGCCATGGCCGCTGGCGAGGCGGGTATCGATCACTGCCCGCCTGGTGGCGATGCGGGCGCGCGCGCTCTGGCCCACGTCCTAGGTGTAACTGCCCTGCCCTACGACCACAGCCGTGGCGAACACAAACCCGCGCAGGTCGCGGTGATCATCGAGGCCGACTGCATCGGCTGCACCAAATGCATCCAAGCCTGCCCGGTGGACGCCATCGTCGGCGGTGCCAAATACATGCACACCGTGCTGGCTGACCTGTGCACCGGCTGCGAGCTGTGCATACCGCCCTGCCCGGTGGATTGCATCGAGCTGCAGGCTGTCCAGAACCCCGGTTTTGTGGGAGCGGCGTAAGCCGCGAAGCTCGTGGAAACCCTGCTGGCGAAGATCCCCATCACGGCATCAAACCGAAAGAGCGCAGCTGTTCCAGATCATGTTGAACGCTGCAATCCGAACAGCACCGGCTTCGCGGCTGACGCCGTTCCTACAAACCAGCGAAATCTTGCGGCCTCAATACTCGTCATCCTCGCCTTTCGGCGGCAGTGGCGGCACGGTGTACTGGTGCCCGTGCGCACGACAATCCGCTATCAAGGCCTCCGCATCCGCGCGCACTATCGCGCGTGTGCCCAGCGGATAGCGGTCGTCCTCGACCAGATCCGTGCGCAGGTCGGTAACCGGTGAGAACGAGGCCGATACCGCATAACGCTCTTCCGAGGTTGCCAGCGCATCACCGCCCCACCAGCGGATCAACCATTGCGCGTTGTCCCAGATCAGCACCGTTTCCAGCGTGCCGCCGGCGAGCTGGTAGCCAACCGCGCAGAAGCGGTTGGGGACGCTGCGGTCACCATGGCGCCGTACCGTGTTGCGCAGTTCCGCCTCGATCAGCTTGAACTGCGGGTACTCCAAGGGCTCGATGCGCTGCACCGGCACGTGCGCATAGATCAGCTTCGACAGCGGTGCCTGTGCTGCGACCGGCACGGACGCGCCCGCGCCCGCGCCTGCGAGGGCAAAACACAGCGCGAACAACAGACAGCTTTTCATTTCTTTCCCTTGCCTCCCTGCAAAGACATCACCAGCCTCAAGGCTGGATCTGCCCGAGCGCCATCGCACCCGGGCCAGACCAGCGATAGCGATGCAGTCCGCTTACGGCACAGCCGCGGTGATCACGATCTCGATCTTCCATTCCGGATTGGCCAGCTTGGCCTGCACGGTGGCGCGCGACGGGGTTTCGCCCTGCGGCACCCACTTGTCCCAGGCTTGGTTCATACCGGCGAAATCAGCCAGGTCAGCCAGGAAAATCTCGGCGCGCAGAATCTTGGTCTTGTCGGTCGGGGCCAGGCGCAGCAGATCGTCGATGGCCTGCAGCACCTGCTCGGTCTGGCCCACGATATCGGCGCTGGTATCTTCCGGCACCTGACCGGCCAGGTAGGCCACGCCGTTGTGGATGGTCATTTCCGACATGCGCGGGCCGGTATCGAAGCGCTGGATCATTGAGGTGACTCCGTGTTGTGGGTGTGCCTGCCATTGTGAGGGCAAGTGGAAGTTTCAGGCGTTTCTTTGCGTGAATGCCGCCATGCCACCAACGCCACCAACAGCAGCCAGCCCACCACTGCGGCAATCACCAGCTTCTGCCCCAGACCGCGCGGACTGCCACGCCACAGCACATGCAGCCACAGTCCAGCGAAGGCCAGCCACGCCCATACCCACGCCAGCCGATACAAGCTGCGCCAGCGCGCATCCTGGCCGAAGCACCAGGCCTGCAGCAGCATCGCCACAGTCACGCACAGGAAGGCGGTCTGTGCTGCCAGACCATGCAGCACCGGCGCAAACAGCGGCGCGTACTGCGGCAGCCAGCTGTCGCCGATTGCCACTGCAGCCAGGCCCAGCCCGGCCGTCGCAAACAATCCCGCCGGCAGGCCGCGCCGCGCGCGCCCGCGTGCCTGCCTGTACAACAGCCACCCCAACACGGCGATGGCCAATGCCAGCAGGCAATAGGCGCTGCGCAGCAACCCGCCATATGGGCCATGCAGGTACAGGCTCAGGGTGGCACGCACCCAGTCCAGATCGTCACGGGCAAACTGCAGGCTGATGGCCACGACCGAAAACACCAGCAGTGCAGCGATCACCGTCAGTGCCAATCCCGCCAATGGCCGTGCCTGCGCCTGAGAATTGTCCGCCATACCTGCTCCATCGCCTCCACGCCGGCAAGTCTAGCGGCCCTGCCGTCTGAAGGCGGCGCAAATCCCCGGTCACGCGCATGCAGCCATCATCACGCACTGACGCTAGTCTTGTGTACCCGCGCTACACCAGCGCCCAGCCCCAATGACCTCCCGCATGACTGCGTCGTCCGCGACTTCGGAATCGTCCGCGCCTGGTTGGCGCCGTATTGCTGCCATCTTCGTCACCTTGGCCATCATGGCCATGGCCTTGCATGCCTTGGCTGGCGAGTTCAGCGACCACGGCTACCACCAGATCCGCAGCGCAATCCGCGGACTGTCGTGGTCTCAGCTGGGCGTGGCAACACTGCTGGGCATGGCCAGCTACGCCTGCCTGATCGGCTTTGACGCAATCGGCCTGCGCCGCGCCAAACACCCGCTTCCGGCTGCACGCATTGGCATCACCGCGTTCCTGGCCCATGCCGCTGGGCAAACACTGGGTTTTGCCGCGCTGACGGGGGGTGCCATCCGTGTGCGCAGCTACGGCCAGGCAGGTTTGAGCCTGGTCGAAATCGGCCAGGTGGTGCTGATGAGCACCCTGGGCTTCGTATTCGGCGCTTGGCTGCTGCTTGGCCTGGCCTTGCTGCTGGAACCAGGTGCTGCTGCCTTGGCATTGCCAATTTCCGCCACTGCCGTGCATGCGCTCGGCATCGCCATGCTGGTTGGTTTCGCCGCGATGCTGGTGCTGGTTGGCCGCGATGGCCGCAGCGTCGGCTGGGGCGAACACCGCATGTGGATTCCTGACCGGCGCACGGTAGTGGAGGTCACCGCGCTGAGCGTTGTCGAGCTGGGCTTGGCATCGGCCGCGTTCTACGTGCTGCTGCCTGCACAGGCCGAGGTCAGCTTCATGGGCTTCGTCGGCCTGTACCTGGTCGCGGTGGTGGCCGGCCTGGTGTCGACCGTACCGGCCGGGCTGGGCGTGTTCGAATGGAGCCTGCTCAAGCTGCTGCCGCAGGTGGCGCCCGCGGCCATCCTTGCTGCTGCCGTGGCCTATCGCGTCACCTACTACCTGCTGCCGCTGTTCCTGTCCGCGCTGCTGGCCGCGCTGGCCAGCGTGCGGCGTCCGCTGCGCAGCGGTGCTGGCACGGCCTGGTCGGTGATCCGACCATGGTTGCCGCAACTGATCGCGCTGGCGGTGTTCGCCGCAGGTGCGCTGCTGCTGATCGACGGCACCCTCCCGGTGCCGCATCGGCGGGTACTGCCAGCGCCGCTGCCCATCGTCGAAACCTCGCACCTGCTTGGCAGCCTGGGCGGCGTGTTGTTGCTGTTGATCGGCCAAGGCCTGCAACGGCGCAGCCACGCAGCCTGGATGCTGGCACTGGCCCTGTGTGTCGCCCTGCCGCTGCCGGCCTGGCTGCGTGGTGGCCACCTGACCGTGGCACTCACCTTGCCGCTGGTGGCAGTGGCGCTGTGGGCGGCGCGGCGCGAGTTCTACCGCGAAGGCGCCCTGCTGGACGAGGCCTGGTCATGGCCGTGGCTGCGCAATGTGGCCTTGGTGCTGGTGGCGACGGTTTGGCTGCTGTTCTTCGTCTACAGCCATGTCGAGTACCAGAATGAACTGTGGTGGCAGTTCGCGACTTCCGGCAACGCACCGCGCGCCTTGCGCGCCCTGCTGCTGGTTTGCATTGCGTTGGTGGTGTTTGGCCTGGCGCGGCTGCTGCACAGCACCCGCAACCCCCTGCCGCTGCCCGACTCTGCAACGTTGGAGCAGCTGCGGCCGGTATTGGCCTTGGCCCAGGACACCCAGGCCTGCCTGGCTATGACCGGCGACAAGGCGATCCTGCGCAGCGAGGCCGGCGATGGCTTTGTGATGCTGCAGCGCTATGGCGGCTCGCTGGTATCGATGGGCGACCCGGTCGGGCCACCGCAGGCGGCCGCCGCCCTGATCTGGAAATTCCGCGAAGAAGCCGACCGGCTTGGCCTGCGCCCGGTGTTCTACCAGACCAGCGACAAGTACTGGCAGCACTATCTGGATCTGGGCCTGACCCTGGTCAAGCTGGGTGAGGAAGCCATGGTGCCACTGCAGGATTTCAGCCTGGCCGGCAGCGAGCGCGCGGATCTGCGCCAGGCATGGAACAAGGGCAAGCGCGGCGGGCTGAGCTTCAGGCTGGCCGATGCCAGTGAGGTGCCAGCCTTGCTGGGCGAGCTGGCGGAAATCTCCGAGGCATGGCTGGATGAAAAGGCCGGCGAAGAGAAGGGCTTCTCGCTGGGCAGCTTCGAGCCTGACTATCTGAGCCGCTTCCCGGTGGCCCTGGTCGAGGCGGAAGGGCGCATCGTCGCCTTTGCCAATATCTGGCAGGCACCGGCCGGCCATGAATTGTCGGTGGACCTGATGCGGCACCGGCCGGATGCGCCCAAGGGCACGATGGATTTCCTGTTCATCGAGCTGTTCCTGTGGGGAGCAGCCAATGGCTATACCCGTTTCTCGCTGGGCATGGCGCCACTGACTGGTCTGGCCCAGCATCGCCTGGCCGGCCGCTGGAACCGTTTTGCCAATCTGGTCGCGCGGCACGGCGAGCGCTTCTATGGTTTCAGCGGGCTACGCCGCTTCAAATCCAAGTTCGCCCCGGAGTGGCGGCCGCGTTATCTGGCCGCGCCCGGTGGTGTGCATCTACCAGCTGCATTGCTGGATGTGACCCGGTTGATCTCGCTGGATCCGAGCAGAAAATAAGCCTGTTGGTTTGTGGGGGCCGGGGGGGGGGGGGCCGGGCCCGCGGGCGGGGGGGGGTGGGGGTAGGGGGGGCGCGGGGGGGCCGCCCCCCCCCCCCCCCACCACGACC
>NZ_JBRREH010000112.1:0-13643 GCF_056760175.1 Stenotrophomonas sp. STEN021
CCCCCCCCCCCCCCCCCCCCCCCCCCCCCCCCCCCCCCCCCCCCCCCCCCCCCCCCCCCCCCCCAAATACTGGGGCCAACCCCACACCGCCCCGCTACCGGGGCCCGTTCCGGTGCTGCATTGCCTTGCGGCAAGCGCTTAGTGCTGGTGACCGCCGTCGCCGTGCACGTGGCCGTGCTGCACTTCTTCTTCACTGGCTTCACGCACTTCGATGATTTCCACGTCGAAATGCAGGTCCTTGCCGGCCATCGGGTGGTTCAGGTCGACGTCGACCACGGTCATGCCGACCTTCTCGACGGTGACCGCGCGCGGGCCGAAATTGGTCTGCAGGATCACCTGGGTGCCCGGGATCAGCGGGGTCTTGCCGAAGTGCTTCTTCGGCACGCGCTGGGTCATGCCCTCACGGCGCTCGCCATAGGCGTCGGTCGACTTCACGTCGACGCCGAAGCTCTCGCCAGCTTCCTTGTCCATCATCGCCGCTTCCAGGCCCGGGATGATGTTGCCGTGGCCGATCAGGATGGCCAAGGGATCACGGTCCTTGGAGCTCTCGATCGGCTCCTGGCCCACTTCGGAGACGGTGTAGTGGAAACGGACGACGCGGTCTTTTTCGATCTTCATGCGCAACTCTGATAAATGGCTGCCCGCTGGCAGACGTTGGGACGGCTTGTCGGCCGCCGGGGACGCCGCCATGATGACGGCCTTCTAAGGTGGCGCATTATCCGGGCTCCATGCACATCACGCCAGTTCTCCGCTTCTGCTCGTGGCGCCTGCCGGCCACACTCCTGACCGCCGCGCTGTTGAGCGCCTGTGGACACAACCCGCCGAAACGGGCCGCTGCACCCAGTCCGGCCCGCAATTACTCACCCGTCCCCCCCGCCGACCCTGCGGCAGCGGCCTCGGTGCTGATGCGGGCCTTGGGGCTGGTCGGCACCCCGTACCGCTACGGCGGCAATACCCCGGAGTCCGGCTTCGACTGCAGCGGCCTGGTCACTTATGTATACCGGGACATGCTGGCATTGAACCTGCCGCGCACCTCGCGCGAACTGGCAGCCATCCAGGGGCCCAAAATCGCCACCGACCGCCTGACCGCCGGCGATCTGGTCTTTTTTGGCGACAAGGGCAATGTATGGCACGTCGGGATCTATGTCGGCGAAGGCCGTTTTGTGCACGCGCCCAGCACCGGCGGAACCGTCCGCCTGGACCACCTTGATGGGGCCTATTGGCGGGATCATTACACCGGTGCGAAGCGAGTATTACGGTAAAACGAGACCCTCTTCACGAAAAATAACGTTTTGTTAACGAAAATTGTACCTATCCACACGTTTCACAGGGCATGATCGCCCATCGACTTTTCCTAGTGACTGCCGCGTGACGACTGACAACACGTCCCATCCGAGCCAGCCAAAGATTGTTCCGCTCACCCTCCGCCGCCTGATCTGCGCTGCGGCACTGGCTCTGGCCAGCCTGCCCGCCCTGGCTCAGAGCGCCGATACCGCCCCGGCTGCCAAGCCTGCGGCGGCCAAAACCGAAGCGCCGCGCAGCAAGGCTGACAGCGCTGCCACCGCTACCCTCGCCGCGCTGTTGCCGCACCTGGCCGCAAGCGAAACCATTCCGCTGATGGATCGCTCGGCGATGTTTGCGGGCGATCTCAGTCGGCTGATTTCCGCCTACGACGCCTCCAAGGGTGTCTCCGCTGCCACCGAGGCGGCATTGGCCAATGATTCCGATGGCAAGGTGCAGTCCATCCTGCGCCGTGCCATGACCCTGCTGGGCACCCCGTATCGCTGGGGCGGCACCTCGCCGGACGCCGGCTTTGATTGCAGTGGTTTGGTCGGCTATGTGTTCCGTACCGCGCTGGGCGTCGAGCTGCCGCGCGTGTCACGCGAAATGGCCAGCCAGGCCAATTCCGAACTGATCAATGACCGCGCGTCACTGGCCGCCGGCGACCTGGTGTTCTTCGGCCGCAAGGGACGCGTTGACCATGTAGGTATCTACGTCGGTGAAGGCCGCTTCCTGCACGCCCCGAGCACCGGCAAGGACGTGCGTACCGATACGCTGCTCACCGGTTATTGGGGTGACAAGTTCATGCAGGCACGTCGCGTGGCGCTGTAAGCGCCTTGTCGGCAACTACCTGCCAAGCCGCAACCTACGGGTTGCGGCTTTTTTATTGCCCGACCGTTCGACATCACTTTTTTTGCACAAAAGTTAATACGAACAGCTCTCCAGCTACCCACAAACAAAGTGCCAAATACGATTGCACATGCGCGAAACACAGGTATATGGTGACGCCGAATGGAGGAGTGACCAGGCATGGCCGCAACATCTGTGTCAAGTACACGTTGTGTGATCTGGTTTGGAAATCCGGGGGCAAGAGAGAAAGTGATGCTGGCTGCGGATGGCTGGCAGGTAAGAACGGTACTTCCCCAACAGCCCGCGCACATCGGCATGCGTGGCGGCGATACGGTGGTTGGCCTGATCGATTTCCGCACCAGCTCGGAAAGTGAGTTGGAGCGCATCGGCAAGCTCACCGCCGAGCATCAGCATATGCCGTTGTTTGCCATCACCCCGGCCACCGACGGCATTGAGCACCTGCCGCGCCATCCCCTGCTTGCTGCCTGTCGCCAGCAGTTTCCGCACCCGCCGGATCTGAAAGAACTGCTGCGTGGCCTGCAGGGCCTGAGCAACGACGTGCCGCGCGCGGCCAGCGAGGACGTGCTGGAAACCCTGCTCGGCGAGAGCGAGGTGATGCTGGTCATGCGTGCCACCCTGCGCAAGTACGCACCGGTGGATCTACCCGTCCTGATCACCGGGGAAACCGGCACCGGCAAGGAAGTGGCCGCCCATGCATTGCATCGCCTATCGGCACGCAACGGCAAACCCTTCCAGGCAATCAACTGTGGTGCCATTCCTTCCACCTTGATCCAATCGGAACTGTTCGGTCATGAGCGTGGAGCCTTCACTGGTGCCACCGGCCGTCGCCAGGGCCTGTTTGAAACCGCGCACACCGGCAGCGTGTTCCTTGATGAAATCGGCGACCTGCCGCTGGATGCGCAGACCAGCCTGTTGCGGGTATTACAGGAAGGCACCATCGAACGGGTCGGCAGCAATCAGCCCATCCCGGTGGATGTGCGCATCCTCGCTGCCACCCACGTGGACCTGGAACGTGCGGTGGAGGAGGGCCGCTTCCGTCGCGATCTCTACTACCGGCTCAACGTGCTGCGCCTGGCGATGCCACCACTACGCAAACGCGACGGTGACATCGAACTGCTTTCCCGCCAGTTCCTGCGCAACTTCCGCATGCGCCACCCCACCCGCGCACGTGGCTACACCACGGAAGCACGTCAGGCGATGGATCGTTTTCCCTGGCCAGGCAACGTCCGCGAACTACTCAACCGGGTCCAGCGCGCGGCCATCACTGCCGAAGGCGAATTGATCAGTTGTACCGACCTGGAACTCAACCAGCCCACAAATGGCGCCCAACTCAGCCAGGCGCGCAGTCATGCCGAACGCGAAACCCTGCTGTCGTGCCTGCAGCAAAGCCAATACAACATCAGCGCCTGCGCCAGGCTGATGAAAGTGTCACGGGTGACCATCTATCGCATGTGCCGCAAACATCAACTGGAGCTGGAAGCGCTGCGCTGAGTGGCTGCACGCAGCGCCCCCTTGTTGAACAAGTTTCATCGCGCAAGCGTGCTCACAGCATGTAAGGCACCTTGAACGCCAGGGTGAAATCCGGTGCATCCGGAGTTAGTCCAATTCCCAGCAAGCTGACGAAGGTGGCCTTGGGCGTCAACGCGTATGTCACCCCCAGATTGAGCGTACCGGCATTGCCATCGCTGCCGATCACCTTCATCCACTTGCCGTCCTTGTAGCGGGTGCTGGCACGGGCACTCATACGGTCGCTGAAGGAAATGCTCAGGCTGGTACGCTCGTTGAAGGCAAATGCCACACCCGCACCGAAGTAATACGAATCACCCAGATTGACCTCGCCCGGATTGACCGTGTCCGGATTGGCATCGATATCATCAAAGCTGCGCTTGAACGAGCGCACATAGCCGATGTTGCCGAACAGAATCGCAGGGTCCGCACTCTTCACCGCTGACAGCCCGATATTCGCCTGCCATAGACCATTGCCGGTTGGCTGCTTGGACGGCACCGCAAAACGAATGAAATTGTCGTCGTCGCGCTCGATCACTTTCCAATCCAAGCCATAAGGCTCTCGTCCGGTCGGCGCGGTAACACCGCCGGTCAACACAGTCTCCGGCCGCCAGCCGCGCTCACCAAACAACTTGTAATTGGCGCTCACGCTGACATCGCCGATGCCGGTACCGTGGGTTTCTTCCTGCGCGATGGCGGCCGCCGATCCACCTGCGCCACCCTTCTGGTAAATGGTCTTGCGGGCGATATACGGCACATCCAGGTTCAAGGTCAGGCGGGGATTGAGACCCCAGCGCGCCGCGAAGTTGTAGGTAAGCGAATCGGACTCGACGTTCTCGATGGCAATGTTGCCAAGGAAGATCGCATCCAGGGCCAGGAAGCCGTTGAGGGTAAGCTGTTTACGGTCGTAGCGTGCATAGGTGATGCTGTTTTCCAAGGTCAGCTTTTGATTGAACAGGGCCGATTGTTGTTGTTTCACATCATCAACACTGCGCCGTGCTGCTTCCTTGGCCCGTTGCGCTTCGGTCGCGCTGCTGGCATAGCCTTCTCCCGCGGGCGTTGAAGCTGCAGGCGGCGCCGCAGCAACGGGAGCGGTGGCAGCCTCCCCCGCAGGCAGCTGCGGTGTCGGCAGCACCTGCGCGGTCTTGCCCGTGACCCGCGCCTGGATTGCCTGCACCTGCATGTCCAGTTCACGCAGGCGCCGTACCTCCTGGGCATAGCTGGCTTTGAGCGCCTCCAACTGCGCCACCAGTGCCCGTACGTCTTCTGCATCGTTACTGCCGGTTGTCGCCTCCTGCGCCATCACCCTGGGTGAAGCAACAGTCAGACTCACCAGCGCCGCCATCGCCAGTCGTTTCATTGTCTCGTTCCTCTACGTTGGACTCGCCAAAGCACGTGCAGCGCACGTACTCATTGCCCGCCAATCCCGCCAATCCCCCGATTGAGCGTGATGGCCTGTGCCACGTTCTGCGCCAACGGCAGGTTCCCTGCCATCGACGCCCGCACCAGATCTATCTGCAGCCGGTTGCTGACCAACTGCCCATCGCTGGTCAGCTGGATGCCCTGGCCAACGCTACCGCTACGCAACCATTGCTGCACCGCCCCCTGCCCCTGGATGGTCAACTGCAGACGTGCCGCATTTCCATCAAAGCTGGCCACAGCGCTGGCATCGCCCGACTGCGCCGTGGCATTGCCCGCCACCGATCCGCTGGCCGTTGGCACGACGCCGTCGTTACGCACATCAAGATGCATGACGTTGCTGGCACGATTGCCATCGCCGGCGATCTGCACGCTCTGACTGACGCCTGCCACGTTGTCCAGACCACTGCCGTCGATACTGCGGCCGCTGCTCCCAGGCAGTGGCGCATTGGCGTCGGTGATGCTGACACTGGGGGTGAACGTCACCTTCGGCACGCTGCCGCCTTTGCTGAAATCCATGCCCAGCTGCATGCTGCCCTGCAGGTTCTGGCCGGTCCCGGTCTGCCAGGTCGAAATCATGGTCACCCCGAACCAGGCCACGGCATTGCCGCCAACGGTATAGCGGCCACGCATCAGATTGAGTTCCGGGTCGGGTATTTCGTGCAGGCCCTTGCCTGGCTTCTGTGCTGGTTCCGCGCCGAGGGCTGGCAGCGCGACAGTCAGCGCCAAGGCCAGCAGGGCAAATTTGATTGCATTCATCACAACACTCCTTCAGAACAGGTCCGCATGGCTGAAACCAAAATCGACCAGTTCCGCATCGGTAATGGGGCTGGCCCCTTGCCGCGCATACAGCGCGCGTGCACTGGGCCGCTCACTGGGTTGCAGCAGCACGGTATTGCGGTCGAAGTCGCTGCCTATGACCACGAACACAGCGCGCGAAGGCCAGGCTTCGAGAAACTCCGGCAACGGCACCACACGATTGCCGAGAATCGGGTCAGCAACCTCGGCCATGCCGTCGCGTATCTGCTTGAGTACGACGAAGTGGCGGAAGCCGCGTACATCCATCAGCACCAGGCTGGGAACGCGCAGGTTCATCAGACGCTCTTCATCAATCCGGTAGCCGCGACCACGCATGCCCAGCGATTCCACGTAACGCTTGATGTCCAGCAACGAGAATCCGCGCTGCTTTACCAACTCCGGGTCGGCCACCCCCATCATTCCCTGGATCACCGTCGCCTCGTCGGTGTTGAGGTGGTAGGCATGTTTGAGGATGGTCGCCAACGCCGCAGCACCGCAGCTGTAATCGGTCTGCTGCCGCACCAGGTTGCGAAAACGTCGCTCCTTCATGCTCTCGACCTTCCCGCTGTACAAGGCGCCATTGGGCAGCACACTGCTGAATGCCACCTCGCCCGCATGCAACAGGCCGGGTGACAAGCTCAACGCACAAGCCAACAGCAGCGAGCGACGAAGCATGAGCGTAGTACCTCCAGAGCGGCGGAAGGTGGGAGCCCCCTCCCGGGGGAGAGGAATGGGGGCTCCCGGAACCCGGTCATTGGCGGATGGCCGGGTTTGTTACGCGGAGCAGGCGCGTCATCCCAGGGGATGACGCATCCCGTTACGACTCACTCACCACCACCGTTGGGCGGGGTGCCGCCACCGGTTGACGGCTGTGCCACCGCCAGCGCAAGGCTGTTGGCCTGCAGGTTGCCGGTGCCCGAGGACAGATTCACACCGATGTTGCCGGAGGCGTTGGAGAACGCGGCGCCCGACAGACTGGCGGTATTGGTCGCATTGACCGCCACCCAGTTAACGGTGCTCACCTGGCCACTGAGGCTGGCCGTCAGATCAGCCGTTCCCATCTCGCTGAACTTGCTGGTGCCCTTCTCATCGGTATCCCACGCCATGCCGCCCACGCCCGGACGGTTCGGATTGGCAACGGCACCCTGGGTCTGGTTGTCCCAATCAGAGTGACCGGTCTGATCGCCGGACGGATGGGTGTCGCCACTCCAGTTGTCCGGATAGAAGTTGGTCTTCTGGTAGGAGTTGCCGGTGCCAGCGTACTCGCCGGTGCCGCTGCCCTTGGTGGTACCCGTCACCTTGCCGCTCAGGTTTACGTTGACGGTGCTGACCAGACGGTCGTAGTAGCCATTGTTCTCGACCTTGTTACCACTCGAACTCTGGTTCGAGCTGATGGTCGAGGTGGCATAGGCGCTGGTAGCGACCGAGGCAGCCAGAGCGTTCTTCTGCTCGTTGTTGTTGCCCGAGGTCACATTGACGCCGATGTTACCGGCTGCACCGGAGAACGCATTGCCACCAATACCGGCGGTATTGGTAACACCATGGTTCATGGTCATGTTGTTCATGCCGGCCTGGTTCACGAACACTTCGGCGTCGGCCATGCCAAAGCTGAAGGACGCGTCAGCAGCCGATAGCGCAGCGGCATTGTCCTGGGCGTTGTTGTCACCAGCAGCCACGTTGAAGCCCAGGTTGCCTGAAGCATTGGAAGCAACATCCGAACCGATCGAGGCATCGTTGTCCAGCAGCGCATTCCCAGCCTGGTTGTTGGAGATCGACTGGCGGTTGTCAACGATGGCAATCGCTGCCGAATCCAGGTCGATATTGCCGGTGATGGTCGGGTCACCGGAGAAGTTCACGTCCGAGCTCAGGCGGATGTCCTTCTCGATGTTCACATCGACACCGTGGTTGTTCTTTTCCTTGCGCTCGTCGGCAGTGATGTTCGAGGTCTTCTGCACGTTCTCGTTTACATCACTGGACCAGGTGCTGGTGGTCTCGGTGTTGGTCCTGGTATCGGTATTGTTGCGGGTGTCGTTGTAGCGCAGACGAGCTGCAGCATCCAACTTCAGATCAACGTCGGTATCAACATTGGTATTGATGTTGGTGTTCGTGTTGGTATTGGTGCGCGTCTCGGTCACATTGTGCTTGTGGTCGATGTTCGCGCTCGCGTTTTGATCGTCCGCCGCATTGGCTGCCGCGCTGAGGGTCAGCGCGGAAACCGCCATGGCGAGTACGTTCCATTTGATCGCTTTCATGGTGCCCTCTTCAGGTTTTCTGATGCATCGGGTGGATGGAGCTGTGCTCACGGGGTGCTCTGCACGGAAATACTGAACCTGTTTTCCGTTGCATTGCCTGATCCCGCGATCTGATTGAGTTGCAGCACACCGTCAAATCCGCGCAATGCGGATGCCTCCACACCTACCCTTCGGGTAGCACGCGGGTCGGTGACGATGGACTGCCCCCCTGCCGACGCGAGCACCTCGGATGAAGCCATGGCTTCATCACTTGCCTCGCGTATGCCCTGTGCGGCCAGCGTCGCGGTGACGGAG
Organism: Stenotrophomonas sp. STEN021; assembly: GCF_056760175.1. Classification (NCBI taxonomy): domain Bacteria; kingdom Pseudomonadati; phylum Pseudomonadota; class Gammaproteobacteria; order Lysobacterales; family Lysobacteraceae; genus Stenotrophomonas; species Stenotrophomonas sp. STEN021. Next base: position 8,421 of record NZ_JBRREH010000112.1, read on the forward strand.
TTCAACTCCGCATTGCCACCACCACTGGCCTGATTGATTGACGCAATGCCACCGGCACCGGCCAGCGCATTGCCGCCGATGGTGGCCGTGGCCTGCATCGGTGAATTGAAAAGATTGGACTGGCGCTGCTGCAGACTGCGGACACTGGCCGATGCCTGCCCGCCATTGGCCATGCTGTGCAGGTTGGCCTGCAGGTTGAGGTCACCCGCCGCCTGATTGACCTTGATCGAGCCATTGGCACCGGCCAAGGCCCCACCCTCGATACGCGTGTCAGTGGAGAGATAGGACAGCATGCCGCTGTAGCTGTCAGTGCCCGACTGCGCGTGCGCGTTGGCCGCTACGGAAAGCACTGCTACAAGCAACACAGCGGAGCTGCGCAGGATGGATCTGCTCACTTGCCACCTGCCCCGGCCGGCTGGCCCAACGGGAACTGCGCCAAGGCCCCGCGCACCTGGTCACCAATGCCCCGCGTCGCACCACCCACAGCCCCCATCGGACCACCAATGGCACCTGACAACTGGCCACCGGACAACATGCCGTCACCGCCCACAACCCGCCCCAAGGTGCCGCCAACCACGCCGCTGGTTACCCGCTCGACGGTAGTCTGGCCATGCCCGGCCAGCTGCTGGCTGCCGGCCACGCCCGAACCCATTGCCGCGTAGTCGTCGTCACTGAGCTCACTCATGCCACCGACCCCCAAGGCGGAGCTGAGCTCCTTGCGCGGTGAGGGATCGGCGATCAAGGCCATGCCGGGCGGTGCCATGCGGTAGGCCGGGCGCGTGGACACATCACGCAACAACACGATTTCGCCTGGCTGTGCTTTTACGCCCTGGCGTGCACCCGAGGCCAGTGCGGCCTCACTGGCGACAGTACCGATCAGCAGCAAACCGATCAGGGCGGCATAACGATGTAGGGTCCAGCTGTCCATTGCGTCGTCCACTCGTACCAACGCGAGTGATGGAGCAGCATCCGTGCCAAGCAACTATTTCCATTAAAAACAATTGGTTGCAAGTACAGCCCAGCATGCCCGGGTGTATCCATGTCACAGCCATGCGGATATCAAAGCCGGCGTAGGCAAGCCTCGATGGAACCGCGAAATGCACACCTGGCCTGGCTTTCACGCCGCTGTATCAGTGTTGTTACAGGCAGTTGTTACACCTGCTACAAGCAGCAACGGCCAGGCATGACATAGGTCGGCAAGGCCTCTGCTCTGCTTGTAGCAGCGGCGTCGGCCGCGAAGCTGACGGCGCTGGATTGCCCGCACCCCCAATCACCCGATGAATTTCGGATCTCGCCGCTGGCACCGCTCTCACAAAAAAACCGATGCCAGGGTCTGGGCATCGGTTTCCGGGTGACTCAGAGACTCAAGTGAGGGGCATTTCAGCGATGCCGATTTTTGCCCGATGCGGCGACAGCAAACGCGCTAGTCGAGATGTCGCCCACCCGCACCAGTACCCATTGCTGGCGTACCCGCAGCGTCATAGACCTGCTGGTCGAGCAGCCCGGTCTCCTTGGCCACGATCACCGGCACCACCATCTGCCCGGTGACATTGGTCATGGTGCGCATCATGTCGAGGATGCGATCGATGGCGTACAGGTAACCAATCGCCTCCAGCGGCAGGTTGGCCGCGCTCAGCACCACCGTCGCCATCACCACCGCCGTACCCGGCACACCCGCGGTGCCGAAGCTGCCCAGCACCGAAGCGATCAGCACGATCACATACTGCTCCGGGGTCAGTGGCACACCGGTGTACTGGGCGATGAACACCGCACACAAGGCTGGGTAGATCGCGCCGCAGCCGTCCATCTTGATGCTGGCACCCAGTGGCACGGCGAAGGAGGCGTAATCCTTGTTGACGCCGAGGTTGTCACTGATCGAACGCATCGCCACTGGCATCGCCGCAAAGCTCGACGAGGCAACGAACGCCACCTGCATGCCCGGCGCGGCACCCCGGAAGAACTTCCATGGATTCAAGCCATGGGCCAGCAGCAGGCCGCTGTAAACGACGACGATGTGCAGCGCACAGGCCACGTACAGCGCCAGCACGAAGTTGCCCAGCGGCAGCAGCTTCTCGAAGCCATAGCTGCCGACCAGGCCTGCGATCAGGCCGAAGGTACCCAGCGGGGTCATCTCCAGCACGAAGCGGGTCACCTGGATCATGATCTCGCTCATCTGCCCAACCAGCTTGCGCGCCTCGTTGACCTTCTCGCCCAGCTTGACCATCGCAAAGCCGAGCAGGCCGGCAAAAAAGATCACCGGCAGGATCGAGCCACGTCCGGCCGCCAGCACCTGCTCACCGGCCGCATTGGCCTTGGTGCCGATACCGGCCAGCGCATAGAACACATTGGACGGCACCACATCCATCAGCACCTTGGCGATGGAAGGCACGTCACGCGGGGTATAGGCCGTGTCCACCGCCAGCTTCAGGCCGCCGGTGCCCGGCTGCATCACCGTGCCAACCAGCAGGCCGATGCCCACCGCCAACGCGGCAGTGATGACAAACCACAGGAAGGTGCGGCCACTGAGTGCTGCCACCGACTTCTGCCCATGCAGCGAGCCGATGGCGTTGATCACGGCAAAGAACACCAGCGGCACCGCGATCATCTTGATCAAGGTGACGTAGAGCTCGCCCAAGGGGCCAAAAAAGGTTTCGGCCGCCGGTCCCAGCGCCCAGCCGGCCAGCGCGCCGAGCACGAAGCCGCCGACCACCCGCTGCCAGAAGGGGATCCGCAGCCAGGCAGAAACCACATTCATATCGTCAATCCGGGATAAAAATCGAAGGTTCCCACGATAGCGCAAGGCCTGCGCCAGCACGATGCCCACACAGAAAAGCTGCGTGTCATATGCATGCCTTCCACGCTTGACCATAATGGCGGTCTGTATTCATCCAGCGGTAACAACCCCGATGCGCAAAGCCAGTTTCCTGTCCGCCGCCCTGTCCACCCTGCTGCTTGGCGCCTGCGCCAGCACCGGCCCGCAGTCCGGCCCGGCCAACGCGGTCAGCGTTGACGTCCCCCAGATCACCCGTCCGGACGGGGAAACACCGCAGTGGTGGTACCGCGACGGTGCCGCCCGCGCCGCTGGCAATGGCGCCATGGCCGGCAAGGCCAAGAACGTCATCCTGTTCCTGGGCGACGGCATGAGCCTGACCACCGTGGCCGCGGCACGCATCCTCGAAGGCCAGCGCAAGGGTCAGCCGGGTGAAGAGAACCTGCTGTCCTGGGAGCGCTTCCCGGCCACCGCGTTCAGCAAGACCTACAACACCGACTCGCAGACCCCCGACTCGGCCGGCACCATGACCGCCATCACCACCGGCGTGAAGACCCACATGGGCGCGATCGGCGTCAGCGCCGGCAGCCGCAACAACTGCGCCGACAGCCTGCCCAAGGGCTTGCTGACCTGGCTGCAGTTGGCCGACAGCGCCGGCATGGCCACCGGCATCGTCTCCACCGCACGGCTGACCCATGCCACCCCGGCGGCGACCTATGCGCACTCACCCGAGCGCAACTGGGAAAACGACACCGACCTGCCGGAAGCGGCCAAGGCCGCCGGCTGCGTGGACATCGCCCAGCAGCTGATCTCCACCGCCCGCTACGGCCAGGGCCCGCTGGTCGCGCTGGGTGGCGGCCGCGGCCAGTTCACCACCATCAACGAGCAGGACCCCGAGTACGCCGACAAGGTTGGCCTGCGCCTGGATGGCCGCAACCTGGTTGCCGAGTGGCAGGCCAAGCACCCGCAGGGCGCCTATGTCTGGAACGCTGACCAGCTCAAGGCCGCCGCCAACGCCCCGGCCCTGCTCGGCCTGTTCGAGCCGGACCACATGCAGTACGAGCAGGACCGCGCCAAGGACCCGGCCGGTGAGCCCTCGCTGGCAGAGCTGACCCGTGCCGCCATCGCCAACCTGTCCAAGCACCAGGAAGGCTTCGTGCTGATGGTCGAAGGCGCCCGCATCGACCACGCCAACCACAGCGGCAACGCTGCCCGTGCACTGGGCGACACCATCGCCATGTCCGACGCGGTCAAGGCCGCCATGGACGCGACCTCGGCCGAGGACACCCTGATCATCGTCACCGCCGACCACTCGCACACCCTCAACTTCGTCGGCTACCCGGCGCGCGGCAATGCCATCCTCGGCAAGGTCAAGGACAAGGGCGGCGAAGACGGCATGGGCGCGCTGGATCTGGCCCGCGACGGAATGGGTATGCCCTACACCACGCTGAGCTACGCCAATGGCCCGGGTTATACCGGCGCCAGCAACCAGCAGCCGGCCGGCCCCAAGCGCTTCCCGCATGGGCCGAGCAGCTTCGAAGCCGCCAACGGCCGCCCCGACCTGACCCATGTCGACACCGAGCACCCGGACTACATGCAGGAAGCGCTGGTGCCGTCCAAGAGCGAATCGCACGGCGGTGAGGATGTCGGCATCTGGGCACGCGGCCCGGGCAGCAAGGCAGTCCGTGGCACGATGGAACAGAACACCATCTACCACCTGATCGTGCAGGCCACCCCGCGCCTGCGCGAGCGTCTGTGCAGCCTGGGCACCTGCGACGCGCACGGCGTACCGGTCGAGCTCCCGCAGCCGGCCAAGTTCGAGCTCAAGGCGCAGTGAGCCGGATCCGGCACGCTGCCGGCTGGCCAGTGGCAGCCTTGCTGTCACTGGTCACGGTGCCCGCGATCGCGCTGGCCGATGAGGCCTGCTACCGGATGGACACCGATGCGTTCAAGATTCTGGAAGGCTGCAAGCGGACCGGCAATGGCAGGCTGATCGCCAGCGAAACTGCGCTGGCGCAGCTCGAGTACGATGCCGATGGGCTGACCGCGATCATTGCCGGCAAACAGCATTACTACCTGCGTCGCGATGGCCGCCATCTGCCGGTGATCACCTACGACAATGAACCCGACTACTTCGAGGAAGGCCTGACCCGGGCCATGGTCGATGGCCGGATTGGCTACTACGACCGCCAGCTTCAGCCAGCCTTCGCGGCTCGTTTCGACTGGGGTTGGCCATTCAAGGATGGCATTGCCGAAGTCTGCCAGGGCTGCGCGCCCGGCAAACCCGACCCCGGCGGCCACACCGCCATCGAAGGCGGCAAGCATTACCGCATCGACCGCCAGGGCAATATCCTGCCCTGAGCCGGGTTTGCAGACCCTTGTGGGAGCGGCGTCAGCCGCGAAGCATATAGCCCGTCAGTTTGCGGGGTGGTTGGTAGTTCAATGGCGCCGGC
>NZ_JBRREH010000113.1:0-13533 GCF_056760175.1 Stenotrophomonas sp. STEN021
ACCCCAGTGCGCCCGTCGCCCCCCCCCGGCGGGGGGCGCGCGCCCCCCCCCCCCCCCCCCCCCGCCCCCGCGCGCCCGCCCTCTACAGGTGGAGCAAAAAAAAAGCCGCAACGTTGCCGTTGCGGCCGGGGAATCATTCGGAGGCTGATCCTGCCCCCATCCGTCGTCCTTGCTATGGACTTCCATTCTCCGGATGAACCATGACGACTTCGTGACGAAGTGCATGCCTGGCCCAGGACTGCGAAGTCAGGGTGGCAGCGATCGCCCCGGCAACATTACAGAGAGTTCATGCAGCGGCCATGTGTTGGTTAGTCGGGCGGGCGCAATCTGACCCCGATGGCGAAACACAACGCCATCCCGAATCCTCGTCATCGTCGTTACAGCCAACTCAAGGACTACTCTCATGAAGATCTCCGCCATTCTCCTGGCCGTTGGCCTGTCGCTCGGCGCAGGCGCCGCGTTTGCCGCCCAGACCACCGCTCCGGCCGCGGCGCCGATGCCTGCAGCGGCCAGCGCACAGCCAGCTGCCCATCATGCTGCCAAGAAGCATCACGGCAAGAAGCACCACCATAGTGCGGCGAAGAAGGCCGTAGCTGCACCTGCCGCAACTGGCGCCGGCAGCCGCTGATCGCGGTTGGACGTGCCGGACAACATTCCGGGGCGTCGTTGCAATGAAAAGGCCCCGTCAATGGCGGGGCCTTTTCCTGTGCGTGCCTTGGGGGAGCTCTGTCGACGGGTAGTGTCCTTGGTCAAACAGGTCGGGGGTGTGTCGTGAAGATGATCCTTGCCATTTTGTCGGCCGGTACGCTGTGCATGGCGGGTCTGCTGGCGGCGGCACCGCTGCCGCCTTCGACGTTGCCGACGCCAGCGCTGGCGGTTTCGCCACCGCCTCCAGCCGCATCTGCCAAGCAAGCCCAGATCGTCAGACGTTGCCTCAAGCGCAGTGCACTGGGCCGCTGTGAGCGCTGGTCGCTGCCATCACGGCGTCCGCTGGTGGACGCGACCAAGGGCGCGCGCCCGCACACCCCGTGAGCGACGGCGCCGCATGCAGTCCGTATGCACGCAGCGCGCTATTCTCGGAACAGTTCAGGCGGAGTGTGGGTATGCGGATTCTGGTGGTCGAGGACGACGCGCAGATCGCCAGCTTCCTGGTCAAGGGGCTGAAGGAAGAGGGGCATGCCGTGGACAGTGTGGCCGACGGTCGGCAAGGCCTGTTCATGGCCACCACAGAAGCGTATGCGGTGGTCGTGCTGGACCGCATGCTGCCGGTGATCGACGGCATGACCGTGTTGCGTACCCTGCGCGGTGCCGGCAACACGGTGCCGGTATTGATGTTGACCGCCTTGGGTGACGTGGAACACCGGGTCGAGGGCCTGCGTGCCGGGGCCGATGACTATCTGGTCAAGCCCTTCGCCTATTCCGAGTTCAGTGCGCGCCTGGAGAGCCTGCTGCGGCGTGGCGGCAATGCCGCAGCCGCGGCCGAGGCCACGCGTCTGCGGGTGGAAGACCTGGAACTGGATCTGCTCAAGCGCAGCGCCAGTCGCGCCGGTCGTGGCATTGAGTTGCTGCCGCGTGAGTTCCGCCTGCTGGAATATCTGATGCGGCAGAGTGGCCGGGTGGTGACGCGAACCATGCTGCTGGAGGCAGTCTGGGACTATCACTTCGACCCGCAGACCAATGTGATCGACGTGCATATCAGCCGCCTGCGACAGAAGATCGATCACGGGCATGCGCTGCCCCTGCTGCATACCGTACGTGGCGCCGGCTACCGGCTGGGGAACTGATGCGTTTGCTGCGTTCCACCACTTCTCGACTGGCGCTGTCGGTATCGGCGGCGTTTCTGCTGGCGTGCATGCTGCTGGGCACTGGCATCTACCTGGCGGTGTCCACCCTGCTGGAGCGTGACGCGCACGAACTGGTCCGTGCCGACGGCGCTGGCCTGCGCGATATCTATCGCCACGCCGGCTACGACCGCCTGCGCGAAGAGATTCAAACGCGCATCGACATGCCCGAGGATCCCGACGCGCTGTACATGCTGCTGGCTGCCGATGGCAGTGTGGTCGCCGGTTCCTTGCAGTCGGTGCCTGGCTGGAAGCCGCAGCAGCGTTGGCTGGAGTTTGTCGATGAAGAGGCGGATGACGACCCGCGGGTGGTTGCCAACCAACAGCAGTTGGACAACGGTGGCTATCTGATCACCGGCCTGCGCATGCGCTCTGAGGATGGCTTCCTGCGGCTGATCCTGCACTCGGCCTTGGCGGCATTGCTGGTCGCAGCGCTGATGGGTGCGATTGTCGGGCGCTGGACATCGCGCTGGGTTGCACGCCGCCTGGGCAGTCTGGATCGCACCGCCGAACGGGTTGCCGCCGGCGAAATGGAACTGCGCGCGCACAGCGACGGCAGTGGCGATGCGTTCGACCGGGTTGCGTTGCGCTTCAACGGCATGCTTGATCGCATCCAGGAGCTGCTCGATGGCGTGCGCCATGCCACCGATCACATCGCTCATGACCTGCGTACGCCGCTGAGCCGTTTGCGCGGGCGCCTGGAAACGATGCGCGCCACGCCAGCAATTGCGGCTTCGCCGCAGGCCTTGGCCGAGTTGGATGCGGGGCTGGCCGAGACCGATACCTTGTTGCAGTCGTTCGCGGCCTTGTTGCGGCTGGCGCGTATCGAAGCGCAGCCGCCGCCGGAAGGCGAGGGCGCAGCACTTGATCTGCAGGCATTGGCGGACGACGCCATCGAGCTGTATGCACCGATGGCAGCCGAGCGCGGCCTGCAGATCGTGCCGCAGCTTGCGCCGGTCGCTGTTCCCGGTGATGCGGATCAACTGTTCCAGTTGCTGATCAATCTGCTGGACAACGCCATCAAGTACGCACCGGTCGGCACCGCCATAACCGTCACGGTAGGCCGGGAGCAGGGGCAGGCCTTGCTGCAGGTCGACGACCAGGGGCCGGGCATCCCGGTTCAGGAGCGGCAGCGCGTGTTTGATCGCTTCGAACGCCTGCAGGCTGACCGCGGCACACCCGGCACCGGCTTGGGCTTGAGTCTGGTACGGGCGGTGGTGCACCGGCACCGTGGCAGCGTCACCCTGGACGACTGCGGGCCCGGTTTGCGGGTGCGTGTGCTGCTGCCTGTGGTGGAAAGCTGAACAGCCACGGCTTGGGCCAATCCAGCGCTCGGGCGCTGGACACGGTTGCCATTGCAAGCAAATCGGCTTCGCTGCAAGCGCACAATCGGCCCTGACATGCGGTAAAGTTGCCCCGTGCCCATTCTGACGACCAAGCGTTCCCTTTCTTCCGCTCGCCGCTGGTGGCGATGGTGGCCCGTTGCCGTCGTCCGTACCGCCACCGTCGATTCCCGGAAGGAAAGCCGTCTTGATCACGCAAGAGCAGTTCCAGCAGCTGGCCGCTGAAGGCCACAGCGCACACCCGCATAATTTCGTCCCCGTCGTCCGTGAAGTGCTGTCCGACCTGGACACGCCGCTTTCGGTCTACCTGAAGCTCGCCGACGGCCCGTATACCTACCTGTTTGAATCGGTCGAAGGCGGTGAGCGTTTCGGACGCTATTCCATCATCGGCCTGCCTGCGCGCCGCACATACAGCTTCCGCGGCCATACGCTGGAAGTCAGTGAGCAGGGTGAAGTCGTCGAGCGCCGCGAGGTGGCTGATCCCTTGGCCGAGGTCGAAGTGCTGCGCAAGCAATACTCGGTGCCGCAGTTGGATGGCCTGCCGGGCTTCACCGGCGGTCTGGTCGGCTGGTTCGGCTTCGAGTGCATCCAGTACATCGAACCGCACCTGGGCGCGGGCGAAAAGCCCGACGAACTCGGCACGCCCGACATCCTGCTGATGCTGTCCGAAGAGCTGGCAGTGTTCGACAACCTCAAGGGCCGCCTGTACCTGATCGTGCATGCCGATCCGGCGCAGCCGCAGGCCTGGGCGCGCGCGAATCGTCGCCTCGATGAGCTGGCGCACCGCCTGCGTCAGGGCGGTGCCGGTTACCCGCAGTCGCAGGTGTCCGACGCCATCGACGAGCAGGATTTCCAGTCCTCGTTTACCCGCGAGGAATACCACGCGGTGGTGCGCAAGGCGCAGGAATACGTGCGTGCCGGCGATATCTTCCAGGTCGTGCCTAGCCAGCGCCTGCGCGTGCCGTTCCGCGCGCGTCCGATCGATGTCTACCGCGCGCTGCGTGCGTTGAATCCATCGCCGTACATGTATTTCATCGATGTTGGCGGTACCCAGGTGGTCGGCTCCTCGCCGGAAATCCTGGCGCGCCTGCGCGACGGCATCGTCACCGTGCGTCCGATCGCAGGCACTCGCCCGCGTGGCGCCACGCCTGAGCTGGACAAGGCCTTGGAAGTCGAGCTGCTGGCCGATCCCAAGGAGCGTGCCGAGCACGTGATGCTGATCGATCTGGGCCGCAATGACGTGGGCCGCGTCGCCGAACCGGGCACGGTCAAGGTCGGCGAGCAGTTCGTGATCGAGCGCTACAGCCATGTCATGCATATCGTCAGCGAAGTGACCGGCACCTTGAAGGCCGGCCTGAGCTATAGCGATGTGATGCGTGCGACCTTCCCGGCCGGCACCGTCAGCGGTGCGCCGAAGATACGTGCGCTGGAGATCATCCGCGAGCTGGAACCGGTCAAGCGCAATGTGTATTCCGGTGCGGTTGGTTACATCGGCTGGAATGGCGATGCCGATACCGCCATCGCCATCCGCACCGCGGTGATCCAGGACGGTTACCTGTACGTGCAGGCCGGCGGCGGCGTGGTCTACGACTCCGATCCCGATGCCGAGTGGCAGGAAACCATGAACAAGGGCCGCGCGCTGTTCCGTGCGGTGGCGCAGGCGGCGAAGGGGCTGTAACCGGCCCCCGACTGCACCGTTGTGATCTCACCGTTTTCCTTTTCACCCCGACAAGGAGTGCCGCATGAAGCTGTCGAACATGTTGCTATGGTCATCATTGCTGTTTGCCGCTGTTCCGCAAGCGTGGGCGCAGGCCAACTCCATTCCGTCACAGCCTCATCTGTTGGTGAAGGGCGATGCCAGCCGCAAGGTGATGCCGGATCGCTTCGTGGTGAAGATCGCGCTGGAGTCGGTGGATATGCAGACCGACATCGCCCGTCGCAAGGTCCAGGCCAATGCGGAGCGGACCATGGCCTTGTTCGCCAAGCACGGCGCCATCGCCGAGACGGTGCGCATGGACAACCTGAGCATCGAGCCATCCACGCGTTACAAGGACGATGAGGATGTGTTTGTAGGCACTGCTGTCAGTCGTGACCTGGAAGGTGCGTTCGAGAAACCGGAGCAGTTGCAGGCCTTTCTTGGCGAGTTGAACGCCAGCAAGGAGGTCCAGGTGCGAACCGCCGCTCCGCTGTATTCGGGTGAGGCGCGCCTGCGGGCGGAACTCAAGGCCGAAGCGGCTGCGCAGACGCGCGCATCGGCCAAGGGGCTCGCGGATGCCTATGGGGCGAAGATCATCGGCCTCTATACGATTTCCGATGTCGCCCCCAGTTTTGCTTACGGTGTGCAGGCCGGTAGCTGGCCGAATGCAAACAGAGCGGACACCTTTTATGGAGAGGGTGGTTCGCTGGACCGGGTTCAGGTTACCGGTAGCCGCAATTTTGGTTATGCGGCGCCACCACCCGGAGAGCAGTTGATTGCCTGGCCAATCACCTACACCGAAAACGTCTACGCCATATTCCTGATTAGCGATGGAAACTGAATCATGCTGTTGATGATCGACAACTACGACAGCTTCACCTTCAACCTCGTGCAATACCTGCAGATGCTGGGTGCCGAAGTGAAGGTGGTGCGCAATGACGCGATGAGCGTCGCTGAAATCGCCGCGCTCAAGCCTTCGCACATTGTGGTATCGCCCGGCCCGAAGACGCCGAACGAAGCCGGTGTGTCGCTGGAGGTGATCCGCCAGCTAGGCCCAACCATTCCGCTGTTCGGTGTGTGCCTGGGTCATCAGGCCATCGGTCAGGTGTATGGCGGCGACGTGATCCGGGCCAGCAATATCATGCATGGCAAGGTCTCGCCGATCCGGCATGAAGGCAAGGGCGTGTTCGCTGGCCTGCCAGACCGCTACGAGGCCACCCGCTACCACTCGCTGGTGGTGGACAAGAACACCTTGCCGGCGGCGCTGGAAATCACCGCCTGGACCGAGAACACGGACGGTTCGATGGAAGAGATCATGGGCCTGCGTCACCGCGAATATCCGGTCGAAGGCGTGCAGTTCCATCCCGAATCCATCCTCACCCAGCACGGCCACGCGCTGATGAAGAACTTCCTGGACCGCACATGTTGATCGAACCTAGCCAGTTGCTGTTGTTCATGCTTGCCGGCTGGTTGCTCAACCTCACACCCGGCCCGGATGTGCTGTACATCATCAGTCGTTCGCTGCGTGGTGGTCGCCGCGCCGGCTTTGCCGCCATCGCTGGCATCAGTGCCGGTTGCTTGGTGCATGTGGCGCTGGCGTCGCTGGGCCTGGGCGTGCTGCTGGCGACCTCGGCCACCTTGTTCACCGTGATCAAGTGGATCGGTGCGGCCTACCTGCTGTGGGTGGGCGTGCGCCTGCTGCGCAACACCGGTGAGTCGACCTTGCAGGCCGATATCGCCGCCAGCAGCGGCAGCGCTGGTTCATGGTGGCAAGTGTTTGCTGGTGGCTTCCTGACCAATGTGCTGAACCCGAAGGTGGTGCTGTTCTTCCTGGCCTTCCTGCCGCAGTTCATCGCGCCGTCGGTGCAGAACAAGCCGTTGGCGTTCGCGTTGCTGGGCCTGGTCTTCATGGTCAACGCGCTGCCGATCAATGCGGCCTACGTGCTGGCAGCGGATCGCGTGCGTAGCAGCCGCTGGGCCGCGCGCGGCATGCAGTGGCTGGACAAGCTGGCCGGCGTGCTGTTCATCGGCTTCGGCCTGCGGCTGGCACTCACCGCGAGGCCGACGCCATGAGCCTGCAGGATTTCCGCCTGTTCGTGGTCATGCTCGGAGGCCGCCATGCGCGCGCCAATACCGAGGTGCATGATGTGGTGTTCGGGGTTGGCCCCAGTATCGAGCAGACCTATCCACAGCTGCGTCAGCAGTGGTTCGGCGAGGCTGCGGGCCTGCATCTGGATTCGTGGATGACGGTCGACGGCGTCGAGGACTGGCAGGTGCGCATTTCCGAAGCCGCGCCTGCGGTTGATGCGCCGACCTTGTTCTTCGTCAACCTCGGCGGTTACGTCGAAGGCGAATTTGGCGAAGCGCATCGCTATCTGTTGGTGGTTGCTGCCGATGCGGTCGAAGCCAAGCGCAAGGCGCTGGCGCAGGCCGAGGCGCAGTGGATCAAGCCGCACCGTGACGCGCTGCTGGAAGTGGACAGCTGCCTGCCGGTCGGGCCGATAGGTGGCCTGCACGTGCAGTTGCTACGTGGCGCGCACGCCGGCATCCACAGCCAAAGCGACTACATCGTTATTTCCTGATTCTGGAGTTGTCATGACCATCACCGCGCAGGAAGCCCTGCAACGCACCATCGAGCACCGCGAGATCTTCTTCGACGAGATGGTCGATCTGATGCGGCAGATCATGCGTGGCGAGATCTCGCCGACCATGACCTCGGCCATCCTCACCGGCCTGCGCGTGAAGAAGGAAACCGTTGGCGAGATCGCTGGCGCGGCCACGGTGATGCGCGAGTTCGCGCGCCCGGTGCAGGTGGCCGACAAGACCCATCTGGTCGATATCGTTGGCACCGGTGGTGATGGTTCGCATACCTTCAACATCTCCACCTGCTCGATGTTCGTGGTCGCCGCCGCCGGCGCCAAGGTGGCCAAGCACGGCAACCGCAGTGTGTCCTCCAAGTCCGGCAGCGCCGACGCGGTGGAAGCGCTGGGCGCGGTGATCGAGCTGCAGCCGGACCAGGTGGCGCAAGCCATCGAGCAGGCCGGCATCGGCTTCATGTTCGCGCCGATGCACCATCCGGCAATGAAAGTGGTCGCGCCTGTACGCCGTGAAATGGGCGTGCGCACCATCTTCAACATCCTTGGCCCGCTGACCAATCCGGTCGGCGCCACCAATATCCTGATGGGCGTGTTCCATCCGGATCTGGTCGGCATCCAGGCACGCGTGTTGCGTGAGCTCGGCGCCGAGCGCGCACTGGTGGTGTGGGGGCGCGACAACATGGACGAGATCTCGCTGGGTGCTGGCACCCTGGTTGGCGAACTGCGTGATGGCAAGGTGCGCGAGTACGAGATTCATCCGGAAGATTTCGGTATCGCCATGTCGGCCAGTCGCAACCTGAAGGTGGAAAACCCGGAAGAGTCCATTGCCATGCTGCGCGCGGTGCTGGACAACCAGCCGGGCCCGGCCAACGATATCGTCGCGCTCAACGCCGGTGCCGCGCTGTATGTGGCCGGCGTCGCCGACAGCATTGCTGACGGCCTGGCCCGCGCCCGTGCGGCGATTGCCGATGGCAGCGCCCGTGCGCGTATGCAGCAGTACGTTGCCACCAGCCGTGCGCTGGCCGGCAATCCCTGATAATCCCCTCATCACCCGCGTCAGCAACGCCCGTCTTCCAGGAAGCAGATCCATGAGCGACATCCTCAACACCATCCTCGCCCGCAAAGTGCAGGAGGTAGCCGAGCGCAGCGTCAACCTGCCGCTGGCCGAGTTGAAGGCACGCCTGGCCGATGCCTCGCCGGTACGCGGCTTTGCCAATGCGCTGAATGCTGCCATCGCCAATGGCGACCCGGCGGTGATTGCCGAGGTCAAGAAGGCCAGTCCGTCCAAGGGCGTGATCCGCCCGGACTTCCATCCGGCTGATATCGCGGTGAGTTACGAACTGGGCGGCGCCAGCTGCCTGTCGGTGCTGACCGATGTGGACTTCTTCCAGGGCGCCGACCTGTACCTGCGCCAGGCCCGTGAGGCCTGCACGCTGCCGGTGCTGCGCAAGGACTTCGTCATCGACCCGTACCAGGTCTACGAGGCGCGCGTGCTCGGTGCCGACTGCATCCTGCTGATCGTCTCGGCGCTGGACGACCGCCAGCTGGCCGAGTTGTCCGACCTGGCAATGCAGCTGGGCATGGACGTGCTGGTGGAAGTGCACGACATCGACGAGTTGGAGCGCGCCATCCAGGTGCCGGTGCCGCTGGTCGGCATCAACAACCGCAACCTGCGCACCTTCGAAGTCTCGCTGGAAAATACCTTGTCGATGCGCAATGCCGTACCGCGCGATCGCCTGCTGGTCACCGAAAGCGGCATCATGGGCCCGGCCGACGTCAAGCTGATGCGCGACGCCGGGGTCAATGCCTTCCTGGTCGGTGAGACCTTCATGCGCGTCGAAGAGCCGGGTGAGGGCCTGCGTCAGCTATTCTTCCCGGCATGACTGATCCCTATCCGACTCCGCGCGACGACGCGCAACTGGTTGTCTTCGACTTCGATCACACCCTGTACGACGGCGATTCCGGCAGCCACCTGTTCGCCTGGCTGATCAAGCGCAATCCGTTGCGGCTGTTGGTGGCCATCCTCGCCACGCCGCTGCTGGGGCCGCTGGTGGCGATGTTGCCGACGCGTCGATTCGGTATTTCCGGCTATGTCTGGATCGCCACCTTCGGCCTGCACCAGGCCCGTGATTTCAACAAGGTGATTGACCAGTACGTGTTCAAGCACGAGGACGAGATCCGCCAGCACCTGCTGCCGCATGCGCTGCAGGTATTCGCCGCGCACCGCCGTGCCGGCGATCGGGTGATCGTGGCCACCGGCGCACCGCCGGAGCTGGCCCGTGCCATCCTGGCCTTCGTGGCCGAACAGGGCGTGCCGGTGATCGGCAGCGAGGTCGGCCCGCGGCTGGGCGCGATGGGCGCCACCCGTCACTGCCACAACGAAGAAAAGATGCGCATGCTGCGTGAGCGCGGCTATGGCGACATCGCCATCGCCTATTCCGACAGCACCGCCGACCTGCCGCTGCTGAAGGCCGCCAAGGCACCGGTGGTGGTGAATCCCAAGCATTCGCGCGTTGAGTACTTCGGCAAGGTATTGCCGGCCGGCACCCCGATCCTCAACTGGGGCTGCCCTGGGCGCGGCGGCAAGCCGCTGCCCAACTAATCCAAAGCGGAGCCGGCTTCGCAAGTTGCCGGCCTTACCCCGTTAACGGGAAGTGGGCTTGTAGTGCCGAGCCATGCTCGGCAGAGGCTTTCCCGATAAAGCCCCAAAAGCTGCCCTCACCCCAACCCCCGCTACGCGCCCCGGCCCTTGTGCTGGCGCAAGGTCGTTCAACGGGCAGCGAACCAGTGGTTCGCAAGCTGCCCGCCTCACCCCGTGAACGGGAGAGGGGCTATCAGAGCAGCATCGCCTCAAGCCCCTCAAGCCCGCTGCAGCCTCACCACCGCCATGCCAATCTGGAACAGGCTGATCGACAGCACCAGCACGCCGACGGCGATCAGCACCCAGCGCTCCTTGACCCGCTTCACCAGCAGTGCCGCTACCGGCGCGGCCATCATCCCGCCGACCAGCAGGCCGGCGACGATGGACAGGTGCTGCAAACCCATCGACAGCAGGAAGGTGGCCGAGATCGACAGGGTGACGATGAACTCGGCTGCGTTGACCGAGCCGATCGTGGTGCGCGCCTGGCCACCACGGGCCAGCAGGGTGGATGTGGCCACCGGCCCCCAGCCACCGCCACCGGTGGCGTCCAGCAGGCCGGCGAAGAAGCCCAGTACCGGCACCCGCTTGACTTCCTGCTTGGCCACGAAGCGGCCCGCCGCACGGGCCAGGATGAAGATCGCCAGCACCAGCAGGTAGAGGTAGATGAACGGGCGCACGACATCGCCGGGCAGCTGGGTCAGCACATAGGCGCCGATTGCACCGCCAATGGCGCCGGGTATGGCCAGACGAAAGAACAGGCGCTTGTCCACATTGCCGGCCACCAGGTGCGACACACCGGAGGCGCCGGTGGTGAACACCTCGGCGGTATGAATGCTGGCGCTGACCGCCGCAGGCGGCAGCCCCATGCTCAGCAGCACCGAGGACGAAATAAGCCCGAATGCCATGCCCAGCGCGCCATCCACCAGCTGCGCGCCCAGGCCGATCAGGATGAACCAGTAAAATTCATTGCCAAATTCCATCCGCCAAGCCTGCGGGCCACGGCAGGGCAGGTCAAGGAAAGCTACATCGGTAAGTAATGCTGCGGGTCGATTCCTGACCGATATCAGCGCCGAATTGTCCTCATCTGGCGGCTACGTCTGCGAAATCTCCAAGCGCTGAGGTGGCGGGAATGACAGCTTGGCGCTGCATCCAGCCATTGCAGGACCCTGGGGTTCGCAAGGGAAAATGAGATTTTTGGCGTCGACAGAGGTCACACTTCAAGGATGTCCCTGGCCGACGTAACGCCCTCAGCAAGTCGGCGAAGATCGCATCAATTGGCGGGGGCTGAGGATGTGGTTCCAACGCACCAAGAGAGCCCCGGGTGCATGTCCGCTTTCCCGGGCTGGCAGAGCGCAGGCAAAGGGCTTTCCCGAGGGAAATCAGATCAGAGAGCCCCCTTTGGTAAAGGGGGCGCGCCGACAGGCGCGGGGAATCGGAAGGCGGGGAGCTGGGGCCCATGGTTTGCTTCGCAAACCATGGGGGTGTCGCCGCGAAGCGGGCGTCACCGCGTCCCGTACAGAACCACGGTCTTGCCGCGCGCATGCAGCAGGCCATCGGCCTGCAGCTTCTTCAGCACGCGGCCGGCCATTTCGCGCGAGCAGCCCACCAGTCGGGCGATTTCCTGGCGTGAGACGCGCAGCTGGGTACCCTGGGGGTGGCTCATCGACTCCGGTTCCTTGGACAGGTCGTGCAGGGTACGGATGATGCGGTCGGTCACGTCCAGGAAGGCCAGACGGCTGGCTTTGCGGCTGGTATGCAGCAGGCGTCGGGAGATCTGTGAGCCGATGGCGTACAGCAACTTGGGCGCATCCACGGACAGTGGGCCCAGAAACAGCTGGTGCAGGCGCTCGTAGCTGATCTCGGCCAGCTCGCAGGGGGTGCGGGTGCGCAGGATCACTTCGCGCTTGTCCGACTCGATGAACAGGCCCATTTCGCCGACAAACTCGCCGGCGCCGAAGTAACCGAGTACCAGTTCACGGTCGTCGTCTTCCTCGGCAATGATGCTGACCGAGCCGCTGATCACGTAATACATGGTCCCCGCAGGGTCACCCGGGCGGAACACATCGGTCCGCGCCGGGTAGCGGCGGCGGTGGCTGTGGGCCAGAAAGCGATCGATGGTGGCAATGTCCAGCGCCAGCGGGCTGGAGGCAAGACGCACGTTTGACGCGGTGGTGGCGTTACCTGGGCTCATGATGGCGTTCACAGTTTGGATGAACTTGCTTAATGGGCAAGCTTAACGACGCTGAGCATAAGGGGCAAACGGGCATAAAGGTTCAAGTATCACAGCGACCCACTTTGCCCCATACTTCCGCCTTTCCCACCATCTACAGGATCGACCGCCGTGGTCAAGCCGTTGCCTCGCCTGAGGTTGCAAGGATTCAACAACCTCACCAAGGCCTTGAGCTTCAACATTTATGACGTCTGCTATGCGCGTACCGAAGAGGAGCGCCAGCGTTATATCGAGTACATCGACGAGGAATACAACGCCGATCGACTCACGCAGATCCTCACCGATGTGGCTGAAATCATCGGTGCGAACATCCTGAACATTGCGCGTCAGGATTACGACCCGCAGGGTGCCTCGGTCACAATTCTCATTTCCGAGGAGCCGGTGATCGACAAGAAGCAGGCCGGCAAGGAGTTGATCTCCGATGCCGTGGTCGCGCACATGGACAAGTCGCACATCACTGTGCACACCTATCCGGAAACGCACCCGCAGGAGGGTATTGCTACCTTCCGCGCCGATATCGACGTGGCAACCTGTGGCGTGATTTCGCCGTTGAAGGCGCTGAACTACCTGATCGAGAGTCTGGAATCAGACATCGTGATCATGGACTACCGCGTGCGTGGCTTCACCCGTGACATCAAGGGCAAGAAGCACTACATCGATCACAAGATCAATTCGATCCAGAACTTCCTGGCCAAGAACATCAAGTCGCGTTACGAGATGTTCGACGTCAATGTCTATCAGGAAAACATCTTCCATACGAAGATGCACCTGCAGGACTTTGACCTGGACAAGTACCTGTTCGAAGAGAAGGCCAAGAACCTGTCGTTCAAGGAACGCATGAAGATCGAAGCGCTGCTGCGCCGCGAGATCGAAGAGCTGTTCCACGGGCGCAATCTGGCCGAATAAGCACTGCCTGCGCAGGGCCGGTACGCCGGTTTTGCGCAAAAACAGGCGGGACAGCCCGCCCTGCATCTGATGCAGACGTCTGCCGACGGCGGCCCGGTGTGAATGCATCGGGTCGCCGTCTTTTTTTAATGTAGTGCCGAGCAATGCTCGGCATTGGGCCTCACCTGTAGTGGGGGGGGGGGGGGGGGGGGGGGGGGGGGGGGGGGGGGGGGGGCGGCGGGGGCGGGGGCGGGGGCGGGGGGGGGGGGCGGGGGGGCGCGGGGGGGGCGGCGCGGCGCG
>NZ_JBRREH010000114.1:0-13325 GCF_056760175.1 Stenotrophomonas sp. STEN021
GTCGCGTCTTCTTCCGCTTGCCCGTGTGTTCCGCGTCCCCGAAGCTCAGCTGCATCGTCGTCATCCGTCGAACCTTGCGCTATTGTCGCCGAGGAATTGTTCAGAGCATCCTTAGCAGTGCCCTGATGATCGCTGTGGTCGGTGCCGTGGCACTGGTTGGCTGCAAGAAGAAAGAAGAAGCTGCGCCGACCCCGCCGCCGGCTGCGACCGCGCCCGCGCCAATGGTTGAGGCCGCACCTGCAGCGCCGGTTCTCGCGGTTACCGCGGTGACTGTTGGTAACGCTGCGGCGGCGGATATGTCAGTGGCGCCAGTTGCTGTATTGGCCGCCAAGGACAAGATCATTGTTTCGGTGAAGACCAGTGGCGCCGCCAGCAATGTGCCGGTTGCCGCCAAGTTGGTCTATCAGGATGGTCAGACGGCCGGTGAGAAGAGTGCTTCGCTCACTGCTACTGATAGCGGCACCACCAATATCGAATTCACCAACACGAAGCCGTGGCCGGCGGGCAAGTACACCGCCGACGTCACCGTCGATGGCAAGGCTGCCGGTACGCCTCAGCAGTTCGAGGTGAAGTGAGTAAGGCGTTAGCCGGCGCAACTCTCTCCCGCCGGTGATACGCATGGGCGCAGCCACCAGGCTGCGCCTTTTTTTATCCGCGTGAACCGTAGAACTGTTCACTTCAGCATTTGAGTCGCCCGGAGTCCGATGTTTGGTTCCGGCATCGGATTTTTCTTGTGGGAGCGGTGTCAGCCGCGAAGCAGGGACATCATCAAATGAAGAGGTTTGAGCAACCTCAGCGTCGCGGCTGGCGCCGCTCCCACATGCAACCCAATCCTGTTCCGCTCCAGTGAACTGCTTGTCGCGCGAACCTTGATCTGCGCACTGTCTACACCTGTCCGCGTACAGCGCGGGTGGTTGCAGCTGAGACCACCACCGCGGCATACAGCGCGAGCCAAGACGGCACAAGGCCTGCGCCACCTCGCGGCGCGGACGGCAAGTCTTTCCCTACCTTGGCGTATGGATTTACTTTGCCCGCTCCGGTCGAAAACGCGACAATGCGAGGGTTTCCTCATCCGGCAGCCGGGTAGGGATTGCGCGCCGGCCCACTGGATGGCCGTGCGCCTGCCCAGTCGCCGCTGCCATTCCACGCACCGCATCCGTCAGCAAGAGAGTTTTTGCCCCCATGTCGAATACGCCGAAGATCATCTACACGCTCACCGACGAAGCTCCGTTCCTGGCCACGCAGTCGCTGCTGCCCATCGTCGATGCCTTTACCGCGACCGCCGGCATTGCCGTCGAAACCCGCGACATCTCGCTGTCCGGCCGCATCCTGTCGCAGTTCCCGGATTTCCTGAAGGACGAGCAGAAGATCAGCGATGATCTGGCCGAACTGGGCGAGCTGGCCACCAAGCCGGAAGCCAACATCATCAAGCTGCCGAACGTGTCGGCCTCGGTGCCGCAGCTCAAGGCCGCGATCAAGGAACTGCAGGAGCAGGGCTTCATCCTGCCGAACTACCCGGACGCACCGACCGATGACGTGTCGCGTGACATCCAGGCGCGCTACGACAAGATCAAGGGCAGTGCGGTCAACCCGGTACTGCGCGAAGGCAACTCCGATCGCCGCGCACCGCTGTCGGTGAAGAACTACGCCCGCAAGCACCCGCACCGCATGGGCGCCTGGACTGCCGACTCCAAGTCGCATGTCGCGCACATGGACGGCGGTGACTTCTACGGCAGCGAGAAGTCGGCCACCGTCGCCAACGCCGGCAGCCTGAAGATCGAACTGGTACAGAACGACGGCAACACCGTCGTGCTGAAGGCCAAGACCGCGGTCAAGGCTGGCGAGATCGTCGACGCCTCGGTGATGAACCGCAAGGCGCTGGCGGCCTTCGTTGATGCACAGATCGCCGATGCCAAGGCGCAGGGCGTGCTGTTCTCGCTGCACCTGAAGGCGACCATGATGAAGGTCTCCGACCCGATCATGTTCGGCGTCGTGGTCGACGAGTTCTACAAGGACGTGCTGAGCAAGCACGCCGCCAGCCTTGCGCAGGTTGGTTTCGATTCCAACAACGGCATTGGCGACCTGTACGCGCGCCTGCCGCAGCTGCCGGAAGCCGAGCAGGCAGCGATCAAGGCCGATATCGCCGCCGAGTACGCCAAGCGTCCGGCCGTGGCCATGGTCAACTCGGACAAGGGCATCACCAACCTGCACGTGCCGTCGGACGTGATCGTCGACGCCTCAATGCCGGCGATGATCCGTGACTCCGGCAAGATGTGGAACGCCGAAGGCAAGTTGCAGGACACCAAGGCCGTCATCCCGGACCGCTGCTACGCCGGCGTGTACCAGGCCGTCATCGACGACTGCAAGGCACACGGCGCATTCAACCCGGCGACCATGGGCTCGGTGCCGAACGTCGGCCTGATGGCGCAGAAGGCCGAAGAATACGGCTCGCACGACAAGACCTTCCAGATCGCTGCCGATGGCGTGGTCAAGGTCACCGACGAGGCCGGCAATGTCGTGTTCGAGCATGCTGTCGAAGCCGGTGACATCTGGCGCATGTGCCAGACCAAGGACGCGCCGATCCAGGATTGGGTGAAGCTGGCCGTCAGCCGCGCGCGCCTGAGCAACACCCCGGCGCTGTTCTGGCTGGATGCCAAGCGTGCCCACGATGCGCAGGTCATCGCCAAGGTCGAGACCTACCTGAAGGATCACGACACCAATGGCCTGGACATCCGCATCCTGTCGCCGGAAGAAGCCACTGCGGTGTCGCTGGAGCGTATCCGCAAGGGCCAGGACACCATTTCGGTGACCGGCAACGTGCTGCGTGATTACCTGACCGACCTGTTCCCGATCCTGGAGCTGGGCACCAGCGCCAAGATGCTGTCGATCGTGCCGCTGATGGCCGGTGGCGGCCTGTTCGAAACCGGCGCCGGTGGTTCGGCACCCAAGCACGTGCAGCAGTTCGTCGAAGAGGACTACCTGCGCTGGGATTCGCTCGGCGAATTCCTGGCCCTGGCGGCGTCGCTGGAGCACCTGGGCCAGCGCTATGACAACAAGGGCGCCACCGTGCTCGCCAATGCGCTGGATGCCGCCAACGGCAAGTTCCTGGATAACGACAAGTCGCCGTCGCGCAAGCTCGGTGGCATCGACAACCGCGGCAGCCATTTCTACCTGGCCATGTACTGGGCACAGGCGCTGGCCGAGCAGAACGACGATGCCGCCTTGAAGGCCAAGTTCGCGCCGCTGGCCGAGGCCCTGACCAGCAACGAGCAGAAGATCGTCGACGAGTTGGCGGCGGTGCAGGGCAAGGCCGTGGACATCGGCGGCTACTACCGCCCGGACCTGGCCAAGGTCGGCCCGGCGATGCGCCCGAGCGTCACCCTCAATGCGGCCATTGCCAGCCTCAAGGCCTGATCCGCGTAAGAGTGACGGCAGCATGTTGTAGCTGCTGTTACACATCGAAAGCCTGCATCCCGCACCGATGCAGGCTTTCTTGTTTTCGGCGTGATGACGGTGTGTAGATACGACCAAGGTCGAGTAGTGGGAGCTGCACTGAAAAATCGAAGTGTGGGTCCAATCACCCTTTCACATGCAGCTTCTGGAATAGCCTGATTCGACACGCAGGGAATCGCATGACGCGGGCGCGTCGAAAGGGGAAGAGGGCATGACCAGGGTGCTGGTAGTGGGCTCGGACACCCGTGAGGAGCAGACGCTTCTCGGGCGATTGAGGGAGATTGCGGGTTTGCCGCCAGAGGGCCTGCAACGTTGTGTGGACCTGGACCAATGCGACCTGCTGCTGGTGCGCGATACTCCGGCGTTGCGCAGTGCTGCCCAGCACATGGCCAGCAAGCGGCCGGCGATGCGGCTGTGGCTGCATGATGACGAGGGTGCGGTCCACGACGGCCGCAGCAACACGGCACTGCATCTGGACCAGGCGCAGATCCAGAGTGCACTGGCACCACCACCTGCAGCAACCACCACCGATGGCTTGTACCTGGCCAGCGGCGCCAAGCAGGTCACCCGCCTGCTACGGCGGCGGTTGCAGGAAAAGCAGGGCCGTGCGGTGCTGTCATTGCAGGGCCAACCACAGCTGCTGATTGATTTCGAACACGACCAGATGGTGCCGCTCTACGTGCACCCAGCGCAGGGGCCCAGCCTTGCCCAGCAACTGGGTGATGTATTCGAGTTGCTGGCCTTGCAGGAGCTGTCGCTGGCGCGTTTCCAGGCGCTGGCGGAGAACCTGTCGCGGCAACCGTTGCGGCCGCTGCTCTGGCAGATGGCACAGCATGGTGACAACTGGACCGACTTCGATCGACGCCTGCAGCAGCACGCGCGGGTAAGCCTGCTGCGCTGGCCGGACTTCCGCGTGCTTGCGCATCAGCACGATGGCTTCCGGCTATGCTCGCTGCTGCTAAAAAGGCCCTGCACCCTGGCCGAATGTACCGAGTTGCTGGAGCTGGACAGCGACGCGGCCCGCGCCTTCATGCGCTCGGCCTACCTGTGCGGCTATGCCACGGTGCAGGTACCGGAGCCGGCCGCTGCGCCGCCGCCGGTGCCGGTCAAGGTCGGGGCCAGCGCCTTGCTGGCGCGGATGTGGCGCAGCGTTCGTCAACGCACAGGGACCCATGCATGATCGAACACAAGGTAGTGATTCTGGGCGCCATGGGGGCGGGCAAGTCGACCTTGGTGCGCGCTGTAGCCGGCGGCACGGTCATTGATACCGATGTACTCAACACCGATGCCAGCTCTTCCAAGCTGGCAACGACGGTGGCGATGGACTATGCCGATGTAAATCTTCCCAATGGAGATCGCCTGCGCCTGTATGGCACGCCGGGGCAGGAGCGCTTTTCCTTCATCTGGCCGGTCCTGCTGCAGGGCGCCCGTGGCGTGGTGATACTTGCAGATGCCTCCAGCCCCGACGTGGCGCAGGAGATGGAACGCTACCTGCTGGCCTTGCGTGAGCACGCCGCGACAGTTCCGGCGGTGATTGGCGTTTCCAAGTTCGACCTGATGCCGGACGTGGATCTTGACGCCTGCCTGCTGCAGGCACAGAAGACCGCCGGCCGGCCGCTGCCACTGGTACCATTCGATGCGCGTTCGGAGGATGCGGTGATGCTGCTGATGGATGTGCTGATGGGCGAAGTCGAGGCTGCTGCGTTGGTGGATGCTCATGGCTGAGGCAAAGGCGATAGCACTGCTGGAGGACTGGGAAGTTGCCGCGATAGACCAACGGCTGCAGGAGTTCACCGGTTCGGTGGATGGCGTGCGTGCCGCCGTGGTCGCCAGTGTCGACGGCTTTGTCTTGGCCCGGGCGGCTACGGAGACCTCCAGTGGGGAGCGACTGGCTGCCATGACCAGTGCGATGCTGGCGCTGGCATCGGCGGTGGGGCGGGAGCTCGCATTGGGGACAATGGACGTACTGCTGCTGGAGGCCAGTGAAGGCAAGGTGTTGATGCAGTCCATCCCGCTGCCGCGCGGTTCCTTGCTGCTGATGGCTGCCTGCGGCCAGCGCAGCGTGATTGGCCATGTGTTGTGGAGCGCCCGCGAGTGTGGGCGCAAGATCCAGGCCGAGTTGTCCGGGGAGTGAGGGCGGCAGTAGCTGTGGCTGCAGTGGGGCCAAAACCAAAGCCAAAGCTCCCCTCATCCCAACCCTCGCTCCGCGCCCTGGCCCTTGCGCTGGCGCAAGGGCGTTCGATGGGCAGCGAACCAATGGTTCGCAAGCTGCCCCTCTCACCCCGCGGGCGGGAGAAGGGCTAAAGCCGAAGCCGAAGCCATGCCACCTCTCCCCAACCTTTCCGGCCCGAAGGCACAGCCTTCGGGCCTTCATCAGGCTGCGCGCCAGTGGCGCGCAAACAGGTCTTCTTCGCCCCCTGCGCTGTGCGCAAGGGAGGGTGTGCTTTGGGTGCAAGACCCGTAGTCCGCGAACGGCTCTGTGCGCATACCTGTCCCGAACAGCAGCCAGTGGCGTATGGTCAGCGCAACTCCCCGGTGTTCTCCCGCATGCGATCGCCCCGTACTTGCATTGACCCAGCACCTTGGCAACCTCAGGTCATGCCGTCATGACCGGGTCGGCGACCGACAGCGCTTTGGCTGCCAGCATCGCCAGTTGCATCGCGCAGGGCTTCGAGGATTACCACCGCGACTTCGCGCGGGTCAGCAGGCGTGCGCGTGAGCGCTTCCAGCATCGCGATTGGGCGGCAGCCAAAGCCGATGCAGTGGAGCGTATCGAGCTGTACGACCTCAGTGTCGCGCAGTGCCGCATGCAGCTGGATCAGCTGCTGCAGGGCAATAGCGAGGCGCGGCTGTTGTGGCGCGAGGTCAAGCAGGGCTTCGCTACGTTGATCGAAGGCCGTATCGACGGCGAGCTCTACAAGACCTTCTACAACACGCTCACCCGCCGTCTGTTCGCTACCCATGGTGTGGATGACGACATCGAGTTCATGGCATTGGATATCGAGCCGTCCGACGCCATCACCCACCCGGTTGCGCGGCATGTTTATGCGGTGTCCGAGGCGCGCCCGGCCGAAGCGTTCTCACGCTTGTTGGCCGACTACGCCTTTGACGTGCCCTACTCGCACCAGCTGCGTTGTGCAGCGGCCATCGCGGTACGCCTGCAGGATGACCTTGCCCATTGGGGGACGTATCCGGTGCGCGCGGTCGAGTTGTTGCAGACGGTGTTCTACCGCGAGCGTCGCGCCTATCTGGTCGGGCGTGTGTTCGGTGAACATCGGTTCTCGCCGTGTGTGATTGCGCTGGTCAACGATGGCAGCGGCATCCGCGTGGAGGCGGTGCTGAGTCGACGCCGTGATGTGGCACATCTGTTCGGCGTGTCACGCAGCTACTTCCAGACCGACCTGCCAACCGTGGCCGATGCAGTGGTGTTCCTGCGCAGCATCCTGCCGGGCAAACCGGTGGACGAGATCTACACGGTGCTGGGCCGGGCCAAACAGGGCAAGACCGAGCGTTACCGCACTTTCTTCAGTCACTTCCAGCAGCACGGCAACGAACAGCTGGTGCATGCTGACGGTACCCCCGGCATGGTGATGACGGTATTCACCCTGCCCAGCTACCCGTTGGTATTCAAGCTGATACGTGATCGGTTTGCGTGGCCGAAGACGATGAGTCGGCAGGATGTTGAAGACAAATACGCCTTGGTCTTCAATCTGGATCGCATCGGACGCTTGCTGGATGCACAGCCTTATCGCTACCTGCGCTTCCCCCTGCAACGGTTCGCGCCCGCGCTGTTGCAGGAACTTGTGCAGGAGTGCAGCCAGAGTGTCCGCGTCGATGGCGATGAGGTCGAGATCGCGTTGTGCTACGTGCAGCGGCGTTTCCGGCCTTTGAATCTGTACCTTCG
The DNA here is from genome assembly GCF_056760175.1 of Stenotrophomonas sp. STEN021. Classification (NCBI taxonomy): domain Bacteria; kingdom Pseudomonadati; phylum Pseudomonadota; class Gammaproteobacteria; order Lysobacterales; family Lysobacteraceae; genus Stenotrophomonas; species Stenotrophomonas sp. STEN021. The sequence continues at coordinate 7,358 of NZ_JBRREH010000114.1, forward strand.
CGAGCAGGGAGCCGAGGCGGCGCGCGCTGCTGCGCTCGACTACGCGCAGGCGATCCGCGACATGGCCTGCAACAACATCTTCCCCGGTGACATGTTGTTGAAGAACTTCGGCGTGTCGCGACATGGTCGTGCGGTGTTCTACGACTATGACGAACTGTGCCTGGTGACCGAGTGCAATTTCCGCCATTGGCCACAGCCGCGCAGCGAGCAGGAGGCGATGGCGGCCGAGCCGTGGTTCCATGTCGCGTCCAACGACATATTCCCTGAGCGCTTTGGTCTGTTCATGGGCTTGCCGAGGTCGTCGTTGGAGGTGGTGCAGGAGAAGTTCGGTGAACTGTTTGATCCGGGCTGGTGGCAGGGGCTGCAGGCCGGATTCCAGCAAGGACGGTACCCGGATACCCCGCCGTACCCGCGCGCGCTGCGGCTCGCCTGAGACTTGTCGCGGGCCATGGGCTGCGCTTTAATCCGCTTTCTGGACACAGGGAGAAGTGAGATGCGACAGGTATTTGCGGCCGTGGCGTTTGGCGCGGTACTCATGGCTACGATGCCGGTAATTGCCAAGGCGCAGAGCAGTGGCGGTATCGCGGCGGTACGCGAGCGGATTGAAAGCAGCATGGTGGTCCGCGGCGAAATCACTATCGAAGCCGACGGGTCCGTATCCGCAGTGCAGCTGGCCAAAGAGGACAAGCTGCCCGCCGGGGTGGTGAGCATGGTGCGCGATGCAGGTTTGCGGTGGCGCTTCGAACCTGTGCTCAAGGATGGCGTGGCAGTGCGCGCGCTGGCACCGATGAGTCTGCGCGTCATCGCCCGCAAAGTGGAAGGTGACCGCTATGAAGTCAGCCTGCGTGGCATCAATTTCGCGCGGCTCGATGCCGACGATCCAGAGAACATCGCGCGTATCTCGCTGAAACCGCCGCGCTATCCCGAGCAGGCTTTCCGTGCCGGGATTTCCGGCAGTGTCTACCTGCTGGTCAAAATCGGCAGGGACGGCAAGGTCGAGGATGCGTTTGCCGAGCAGGTGAACCTTACCTTCCTCAGCAGGGAAAACGATCAGCGACGTGCCCGCGAGCTGCTGGCCAAGAGTGCTCTGGCCGGAGCCAGGCAGTGGACCTTCCGGGTTCCGACGCAAGGCCCTGCGGCCGCGCAGCCGTTCTGGAACGTGCGTGTGCCGGTGAGCTATTCGCTGGACAACGGGACCCCCGAGGGCCAGGAACAGGGGCGCTGGGTGAGTTATGTGCCGGGCCCGCGTGAGCGTGCGCCCTGGCGCGAAGAGCCCGAGCAGCTGGGTTTCTCGCCGGACGCGCTGGCCGATGGCAGCGTCAACCTGGTCGACAACAATGGCCCGCACCTGCTGACTCCGCTGCAGGGCAGCTGATCCCAGGTCCCCTGCGGCCAAAGGGAGGGGGTCGTAGTGCCGAGCCATGCTCGGCAGGGGCTTCACCGGTACTGACTCAGCCGAGCATGGCTCGGCTCTACAGGGAAGGCCCCAGCCGAGCATGGCTCGGCTCTACAGGGAAGGCCCCCAGCCGAGCATGGCTCGGCTCTACAGGTGGGGCGGGCGCCGCGAGGCCGGCGTTGGTACCCAATCAACGCCCAACAAAAACCCCGCTTGCGCGGGGTTTTTGCCTGCAGCCAACTCCAACCGGAATCAGCGCTTCATCGAGCCGAAGAACTCATCGTTGGACTTGGTGTTCTTCATCTTGTCCAACAGGAATTCCATCGCCGCGATTTCGTCCATCGGGTGCAGCAGCTTGCGCAGGATCCAGATCTTCTGCAGCAGCTCCGGTTCGATCAACAGGTCTTCGCGGCGGGTGCCGGAACGGTTGATGTCGATGGCCGGGTAGACGCGCTTCTCGGTGATGCGGCGGTTCAAATGCACTTCGCTGTTGCCGGTGCCCTTGAATTCTTCGTAGATCACTTCGTCCATCTTCGAGCCGGTTTCAACCAGCGCGGTGGCGATGATGGTCAGCGAGCCGCCTTCTTCAACGTTACGTGCGGCACCGAAGAAACGCTTCGGGCGGTGCAGGGCGTTGGCGTCCACACCACCGGTCAGTACCTTGCCGGAGCTGGGCACGACGTTGTTGTAGGCGCGGGCCAGGCGGGTGATCGAGTCGAGCAGGATCACCACGTCCTTCTTGTGCTCGACCAGGCGCTTGGCGCGCTCGATCACCATTTCGGCAACCTGCACGTGGCGCGCGGCCGGCTCGTCGAAGGTCGAGGAAACCACTTCGCCGCGCACGGTGCGCTGCATTTCGGTCACTTCTTCCGGGCGCTCATCCACCAGCAGCACGATCATGTGCACTTCCGGGTGGTTGGTGGTGATGGCGGTGGCGATCTGCTGCATCATCATCGTCTTGCCGGCCTTCGGCGGCGAAACGATCAGGGCGCGCTGGCCCTTGCCCTGCGGTGCCATCAGGTCGAGGATGCGACCGGTGATGTCTTCCGAGGAACCGTTGCCGCGCTCAAGCGTGAAGCGCTTGCGCGGGAACAGCGGGGTCAGGTTTTCGAACAGTACCTTGTTCTTCGAGGCTTCGATCGGCTCACCGTTGATGGTGTCCACGATCGACAGCGCGAAGTAACGCTCGCCGTCCTTCGGGAAGCGGATGCGGCCGGACAGGTGGTCGCCGGTACGCAGGTTGAAGCGACGGATCTGGCTGGGCGAGATGTAGGTGTCGTCCGGGCCGGCCAGGTAGCTGGCTTCGGCCGCACGCAGGAAGCCGAAGCCGTCCGGCAGGATTTCCAGCACGCCGTCGGCGGCAACGCCGTCGCCATGGCGGGTCAGCACCTTGAGCAGGGCAAAGATCACGTCCTGCTTGCGCGCACGGGCCACGCCTTCGGAGATCTGCAGCTGTTCGGCGATTTCCAGCAGCTTCTGCGCCGGCATCTTCTTCAGGTCGCTGAGCGAATAGACCGGGAAGCCTTCGGGCACGCTCGGCATCGAGCGCGGAACGAAATTGTCGTTGCCGCCGTCGTTGCCCATGCCGTTGTCGTCACGCGGACGGTTGCGGTCACGGTCGCGACGGTTGCGGAAACGGTCGCGACGGTTGCCCTGACCTTGGCCCTGGCCCTGGCCCTGGCCCTGCTGGTTGTTCTGACCGTAGCGCTGCTGGTTGTTGCCGTCGCCACCGTCCTGGCCACCCTGCTGGGTGTTGTTGTCGCCAGAGGCTGCGGCTGCGGCCGGGGCCTGGCCTTCATTGCTGGACGCCGTCGCGGCAGGCGCGGGGGGCGGAGCAACCGGGGCAGGTGCCGGTGCGGCGGCTACCGGCGCTGGAGCAGCGGGAGCAGCTGGCAAGGGCAGGGCTGGCTGGGCGGGAGCGGAGGCACCGCTGTCGGCACCTTCAACTGCTTTGGCAACACGCGGCTTGCGCACGCGCTTCTCGACAGGAGCGTCGGTGCTCCCGGTTTCGGAAGGAGTGTTCTCGGACAAGTGTTTGATTCCTCTCGCTTGGATGTGCGAGCGCCCTGCGGGGCTGCGAACTGGTTGGGATGGTCCGGACGAGAACCCGTCCAGAGGGTGCGGCACGCGAATGCTGCCGGATGTAGCGACACTAACACCGCCAAGCGCGGCGGTGCAAGCGCCCGCAAAACCCTGTTGGGCCGCGGTTTGGCGGCCAAATGCCCGGGTTGGGCCGAGGTTCGGCGGCCCAATGGCCGGCGGCAGGACGCCGCCGGACCATGCTGGGTCAGACCAGCGCCTTGTCGATCATCTGGCTCAGCTGGCCCTTGCCGACTGCGCCGATCTGGGTGGCCTGGATCTGGCCATCCTTGAACAGCAGCAGCATCGGGATCGAGCGCACGTGGTACTTGATCGCGGTGGCGCGGTTCTCGTCCACATTGACCTTGGCGATCTTCAGCTTGCCGTCATAGGCATCAGCCAATTCGTCCAGAACCGGGGAAATCATCTTGCACGGGCCGCACCATTCAGCCCAGAAATCCACCAGGACCGGTTCGCTCGATTGCAGGACGGCGCTGTCGAAGTCGGCGTCGCCGACGTGTAAAACCTTATCGCTCACTTGGAGTCTCCTGGTGCAATGCGACTGCCCATGCCGGGTTGGCGGTCGCATTGCGGTAAACTGGGGCATTGCGCGGACAGTGGGTAGGGCCCAGGTGTCGCGCGACCCGGCGCAGGGGCCGCAGTGTGCGACGGTGCCCGAATCGATGCAAGCTGCCCGGCCACACTGACCGGCTGGCACTACAAAGACGAAACCAATGAGCGACAAACCGCTAACCGACGTGACATTTTCCTCCTTCGACCTGCAGCCGGCGTTGCTGGCGGGCCTCGAAGGCGCGGGTTTCACCCGCTGCACCCCCATTCAGGCACTGACCCTGCCGGTGGCTCTGCCGGGCGGCGACGTCGCCGGCCAGGCCCAGACCGGCACCGGCAAGACACTGGCCTTCCTGGTCGCCGTGGCCAACCGCCTGCTGACCCGTCCGGCGCTGGCCGACCGCAAGCCGGAAGATCCGCGCGCGCTGATCCTGGCGCCGACCCGCGAGCTGGCCATCCAGATCCACAAGGACGCGATGAAGTTCGCTGCCGACACCGGCCTGCGCTTCGCGCTGGTCTACGGCGGCGTGGACTACGACAAGCAGCGCGAGCTGCTGCAGCAGGGCGTGGACGTGATCATCGCCACCCCCGGCCGTCTGATCGACTACGTCAAGCAGCACAAGGTGGTGTCGCTGCACGCCTGCGAGATCTGCGTGCTGGACGAAGCCGACCGCATGTTCGACCTGGGCTTCATCAAGGACATCCGCTTCCTGCTGCGGCGCATGCCGGAGCGCACCACGCGCCAGACCCTGTTGTTCAGTGCCACCCTCAGCCACCGCGTGCTGGAGCTGGCCTACGAGCACATGAACGAGCCGCAGAAGCTGGTGGTGGAGACCGAAAGCATCACCGCCGACCGCGTCCGCCAGCGCATCTACTTCCCGGCCGACGAAGAAAAACTGCCGTTGCTGATCGGCCTGCTGTCGCGCAGCGAAGGCGCCCGCACCATGGTGTTCGTCAACACCAAGGTGTTCGTCGAGCGCGTTGCGCGCGCTTTGGAAAAGGCCGGTTACCGCGTTGGCGTGCTGTCCGGCGACGTGCCGCAGAAGAAGCGTGAGAGCCTGCTCAACCGCTTCCAGAAGGGCCAGCTGGAAATCCTGGTGGCCACCGATGTGGCCGCACGCGGCCTGCACATCGACGGCATCAAGTACGTCTACAACTACGACCTGCCGTTCGACGCCGAAGACTATGTGCACCGCATCGGCCGTACAGCGCGCCTGGGCGAAGAAGGTGATGCGATCAGCTTCGCCTGCGAACGCTATGCGATGAGCCTGCCGGACATCGAGGCCTACATCGAGCAGAAGATCCCGGTCGAGTCGGTTACCGCCGAACTGATGACCGCGCTGCCGCGTCCGGAACGTGCGCCGCTGCCCGAAGGCGAAGAAGGTGAAAGCGTTGGCGCCATCTTCCGCGAAGCCCGCGAGCAGAAGGCCGCTGACGAAGCCCGTCGTGGTGGTGGCCGCAATGGTGGCAAGCCCGGTGAACGCCGTGGCGAGCGCAGCGCCGACGGCAAGCCGCGTCCGCCGCGCAAGCCGCGCGTCGAAGGCACCCCGGCCAATGCCGAAGGCACGCCCAAGCCGCCGCGTCCGGCCGCCGAAGGTGCGCCGAATGCCGCCAACAGCCCGGCAGTGGAAGGCGAGCGCGCACCGCGCAAGCGTCGCCGTCGCCGTCACGGTCGCCCGGTCGAGGGTGCCGAAGGTGCAGCACCGGCAGTGGCCAACACCAACGGCCCGGTGCAGGTACAGGCCAAGCCGATGCGTGCTGGCAACGACAGCGATTCGTTCCTGACCCGCCTGGGCCGCAAGATCCGCCGGATGCTGTCCGGCAGCTGATGGCCGCGAGCCTGTAGTGGGGGGGGGGGGGGGGGGGGGGGGGGGGAGGGGAGAAAAACAGCCACCACAACAAAAAGAGCGAACCAAGCAAGCC
>NZ_JBRREH010000115.1:0-13144 GCF_056760175.1 Stenotrophomonas sp. STEN021
CCCCTCTTCCCCCACGGTCCATAACCACCCCACCGCGGGGTTCTTCATTTCCTCGGGCCCGCCCCGCCCCCCGGCCGATTGTGTTGGGGCGGCGCGGGGCGCCCCCGGCGCCCGCCAGATGCGCTGCCACATCTGTGCCAAGCGCTGTTTCAGCACATCACGATTGCCTGCCTGTCGATACGCAGGCTGGACCTGCCGTGGCGGCATCGCCTGCCACTGCCCATCACGTTCGCTGGCGACGGCGAAGTTGAAGTTGTAGTCCGGCTCCAACCCCATGCGCAGATCGCTGAGCACCAGCTCGCCATCCACCACCTGCGCACGCATGAAGCCGTGGTTGAACCAGTTCAGTCGCTGCACCGCAGGAACATCGCCGGCTTGCCGCAGTGTCTGCACGTTCGACGGGTAACCCTCGAACTGCATCGGCCCGTGATCGGCCCACAGCGAGCGATCACCGACCACATAGCCCTGCGGGGTCATCGCCACCACCCGCCACAGCAAGGTGTTGAACGGCATCGGCACCGAGAAACGCGGCGCATCGGCCAGGCCCATATGCGCCAGTGACTGCGCTGCCACTCGGTCCACCTGCGCCTTGGCGATCAACGACCAGCCCAGATAGCCAGTGCTCAACACCAATCCGGCCACCAGCGCGCGTTGCGCCAATGGCCGAGCGCGTGCGAGCCAGGCAATGCCGCAGCCGATCAACAACCAGATCGTATACAGCGGGTCGATGATGAAGACGCTGGACCACATCGTCGGTGGCGGCGTCAGCGGCCACCACAGCTGCGTGCCGTAAACGGTGAAGGCATCCAGCAGCGGATGCGTCACCAGCGCCAGCACGATCGCCCACCACCAGCGCACTGGCGCCTGTGCAACCCGGCCATGACCGAAGCGCTTGTACAACCACCAGATCAAGGTGCCCAGCAAGGGCAGCACGAACAGCGAATGGCTGAAGCTGCGGTGCACCGTCATCAGGCTCACCGGGTTGTCGGTGAAGGCCATGATCGCCAAGCCGTCCAGATCGGGCAGCGTGGCCAGCGCAGCGCCAGCAAGCAAGGCGGCGCGCCGATGCGCGGCGGGGGTGATGGCGGCGGCGATGGCGCCACCGAGAACGATCTGGCTTAGGGAATCCATGCGCCGATGCTAGCAGCCAACGCTGCGCTCAGCGCTGCCGCCGGCCATGCAGTCGCCACAGCATCAGGCCACCGTACAGCAGCGCCAGCAACAGCAGGTTGAGCAGCTCGCCACCGATCTCAGGCAGGCGCGCACCCAACTGCTGGGTGCGGACGATGGCGTTGATGCCGGCGGTGGTCGGCAACAACTTGGCCAGCGTCACCAGCGCTGGCGGCGAGGCGATCGCCGGCCACGACAGGTTGGACAGGAAGAACAGCGGGATCGAAACCGCGGTGACGTACTGGAACGCCCGCTCGCGGGTATCGAAGAAGCTGGCGATGAACATCCCGAACGGCACCGTTGCCAGCGCGAACAGCAAAACTGCCAACAACATCCCGGGGATATTGCCGCCGCGCGGATAGTCCTGCGCCCAGGCAGTGAAGCCGACGTAGTACAGCAGCCCGCACACCGCCACCACGACGAAGGCCAGCGCCATGCCGGACAAGGTCGGCAGATCGAACTGCAGTCGCCTGCCCAACTGCGCGCGACGGCTACCCAGCAGTACGCCGATGCCGAGCAGCAGGGTCTGGTGCACGATCAGTTCCGATACCCCGGGCACCACGCTGCTGCCATAGCCTTCGCGCGTGTTGTACAGCGGCCGCTGCACCAACTGCAGCGGCGCTGCCTGCGGCGCGCCCATGAAGGCCGCCTGGCGCACTGCCTGCTGGCGACCAAAGCCGGTGATGCCTTCGGCCAGGCCGTTGAGGATCGTGCTGGCCCGGCTCAGGTAGGCACCATTGCCCAGCAGCACCAGTTGCCCGCTGCCGCCACGCAGGATGTCGCGTTCCAGCCGCTGCGGGATCAGCACGATGCCATCCACCTCGCCGCGCAGCAGTTGCTGTTTGGCCTGGGCCAGATCCGGCGGCTGGCTGACCACCTGCACCGCGAGCAGTGCGTCCACATGCCGGATCAGCTCGCGGCTGGTTGCGCTGTGATCAGCGTCCACCACCGCGATCGGCAGGTCACTGGCGACCTGGTGGCGATACGCTGCCGGGTAGAAGAACGAATACAGCAACACCGCCCCTATCATCACCGCGCGCGCGGCCGGGTCGGCGAACATCGCCTGCAAGGCGCTCCGGAAGCCAGCACCAAAACTGCTCATGCGCGCACCTGTTGCCGTGCGGCGCGCAGCAGCAGGCAGGCCCCCAAGCCACCGGCCACCACGGTCATCAACAGCAGCACCGCCAGCGGCCGCAGCGACACCGGCCAAGGCGCGCCCATGAACAACTGCTGCATCTGCACCTGCACATAGGCGGTGAGCGGCAGCAACATATTCCAGACGCGGGTGAACAACGGGGCCTCGATCACCGGGAAGGTGGCACCGGAGAACGCCAGCGCGGTACCAATCGTCAGGCCCACCGCCGACAGCCCGGTGCAGATGTCGCGGGTCACGGCGATGAACAGCAGCGCGAAACTGCAGCAGGCCAGATAGAACAGTGGCTGCGCCAACAACAGCAAGCACAGGCTGCCGGCCATGCCGTCTCCGCGCACATAGGCCAGATAGATCACGCCCGCCGCGCCATACAGCGAGAACAGCGCGACATACGGAAACAGCTTGCCGGCCATCGCCGCCCACGGCCGCTGCTGCAACCAGCCGCCGAGCAGGCCATCGCGCTGCTCGCGCCCAAACGCGGCACCGGCCGCGAGCGCGGCCAGCAGGGACAGCATGGCCGGGAAGATCAGCGGCAGCAGGAACAGCTCATAGCTGCGCGCCGGGTTGTACAGCACCGTCGCCTGCACCGTCACCGGTGGCCCACGCAGTTTTGCCGGGCCAACTTGAAGCGCGATCTGCTCCTTGAGCATGCGCGCGTTGTAGGCGCTCACCGCATCGCCTATATCGCGCCCGGCCGATTGCCCGGTCGCCATGTAGGTGGCGTTGTAGAAAGCGTAGACCGGTACCGTTTCGCCACGCAGCGCGCGCCGGCTCAGGTCGCGTGGTATCAGCACGATCGCAAACACCTGCAGCGCACGCAGCTGCGCCTGCGCCTGCTGCAACGACGCCGGTTGGCTTGCCACCCGCACGCCGGGGCTGTCGTCGATGGCGCGTGCCAGACCGCGACTGGTCGGGCTGTGGTCCAGGTCGACCAGGGCGATCGGCACCTGCCGCAGCACCGAGCCGGAGAACAGCCACATCATCAGCGCCATCAACAGCAGCGGCAACACCGTCACTAACGCCAGCTCCCAGCGGTCACTGCGCCAGTGCTGCAACTCGCGCCGCAGCGAGGCGGCGAAGGCACCGGCAGATGTCAGTCCTGCGGCCATGCAAACAGCACGCTCATGCCCGGCCGGAATCCTTCGATTGCCTGTTGCGGCCGCGCCCGCACTTCGAAACTGCGCACGTCATAACCAGACGATTGACGGGTGCTGCGCCAGGTGGCGTAGTCACCGGCCGGATTAATGAAGTAGATCTCGAACGCCGCACTGCGGCCCTGCAACGCCGGGATCGTACCCTGCAGACGGGCACCAGGCTTGAGCCCGTTCATCTGGTCCTCGCGCAGGTTCAGCGCCACCCACATGTGGTCGATGTCGACCAGGGTGAAAACCGGATAGCCCGCCGGCACCAGCTCGCCGATATCGGCCATGCGCTTGCCGACCTCACCCGCCAGCGGCGCACGGCCCTGGGTTTCCTGGCGGGCCGCATCGACCTCGGCCTTGGCACCCTCGGCCTGCCGCACCTGCGCCAGCGCCGCGTCCTTGTCCTGTACCCGCGCGCCGGCCAGGGCAAGGTCGTACTGCGCGCGGGCAGCGCGGGTCAGTTCGTTGGCACTGCGTGCCTGCGCCTGCGCTTCGTCGCGCTTCTGCCGGCTCACCACGCCTTCGGCGTAGAGATTGTCGAGCCGGCGGAAGGTGCTGGTCGCTAGCTCGGCACCGGCCTGCGCGCGCTTCCAGTTGGCTTCGGCAGCACGAATGTCCTCGCTGCGCGCGCCCTCCTCGGCCTTGGACGCCATCGCCGCAGCCGCAGCCACCACCGCGTCAGCCTGGCGTTCCTTGGCGGCGACTTCCGGGCTGTCGAGATCGAACAGTACCTGCCCGGCCTTGACCCGGTCGCCCTCGCGCACATGCAACTGCTGCAGGCGCGCGGTGACCTTGGCGGCGACGTTGACGTTGTCGGCATCGGCCATGCCCTGCACCTGGTCCGGCGGGCTGCGCAGACCCAGCCACAGGCCGACCGCCACCAGCACCAGCAGCACCACGCCGGCAATCAGGAACACGCGGCGTTGCCGCGGATTGGTCTCCACCTGCAGCGAATCGCTCATTCCAGCACCTTGTCCGCGCGTTGGCGGTAGTCGTCAAAACGTTGCAGCTGCCCGCTCACTTCCAGCAGCTGCGCCAGCGCCACGTCGAATTGGTAGGCGGCCTGTGCACGCTCCACCTGCGCCCCGCCCAGGCCGAGCCGCGCGTCGATCACGTCCAGCGAGGTGGACTGGCTTTCACGGAACGAGAGCTCCTGCAGGCGCAGGTTTTCCTGCGCCTGGGCGATGCTGCTGTCCAGCAGCTGGAACTGCGTACGCGCGGTCTCCAGCTCATTCCAGGCCTTGCCTACGCCAAGCTGCAGCTGGTTTTCCACTTCGCTCAGGCCCGACTGCGCCTGCTCCAGCTGCGCGCGTGCCGCGCTGACCTGCAGCGGCCGCGCCGTCGGCGACAGGAAGGTGTAGCGCAGGCCGATGCCGAACGCCCAGTCGGCGTCGGTCAACAACGCATCGCGACGGCGCAGGTCGTACTGGCCGAACAGATAGATCTGCGGCTTGAGCTTGGCCTGCTGTGCACGCACGCCCTGTTCGGCCTGCGCGGTCAGCGCGCGCAAGCGGCCAACCTGCGGATGCCGCTGCTGGGCACTGCGCTCGAATTCCTCGCGCGCACCGACCGGCCCATTGATCACGAACAGCGGCGACGTCGTCGCAACCGTGCCACCACTGCGCAGCAAGGTGGCCAGCGCCTGCTGCAGGGTGGACAGATCGTTGACCGCCTTCTGGTATTCGCGTTCGGCCTTGTCGCGCGCGACGTTGGCCTGCAGCCGTTGCGCCTTGGTGGCAAAGCCCTCGCGTTCGAGCTTCTGCGCATCTTCGAGGTGCCGCTGCAGACCGTCACGCACGTCACGGCGTACTTGTACCGCCTGCTCGGCCAACTGCTGGCCGAAGTAAGCCTGCACCAGTTGCAGCGACAGCGACTGCCGCTGCAACTCACGGTCGGCCTGGGCCAACTCGCTGGCAGCCTGTGCCGCTCCTTGCGCGGCCGGTATCAGGCCACCGCTGTACAGGGGCACGCTGGCAGTAACAATGGGACGGGTGCGCCAGTCACGCTCACCAAACTCCAGCGGCGATTCGATGCCGAACGCCTCGGCAACCGGTGCCAACGAACCCAGCGGCAGGTTCAAGGTCTTCTGGAACTGCATGCGGCGTACGTCGGCGGTGATTTCCGGCAAGCGCAGGTAGCGGCTGGCATCCTGCAGGTCCAGCTTGTTGCGCACCCCGGCATCGGCGGCGGCCAGCGCATCGGACACCTGCTCCAGGCGCTGCCGCGCCTGCTCGTAACTCAAGGCAGGCACCACCTCTGCCGCCGCTGCCGGCGGCGCCAGCAACATCCACAGCACGCACAACCCTATCGCGACCGATGCTGGTTGCTTGCCTGCCACCCCGATACTCCCTGCTCGTTGGCTGGCCCCAGCATAGCCGCCCAACGGGTGAGGAAGAAGTCAGCCGGGCGATCAGGCCGCCTGCGCCTGCCGCAGGCTCCCCGGCAAACAGACCAGGCTGCGGCCGGAATGATCGAGCAGGCGCAGGCTGCCATCGGGGTCTTCGGCCAGCGCGGTCAGGCTTTCCACCCAGTCGCCGTCATTGGCATAGATCAAGCCATCGCGCTCGACTAGCGCCGCGCGGTGGATGTGGCCGCAGATGATGCCGTCCAGCCCGCGCCGGCGTACGTCGGCCAGCCCGGCCTGCACGAAGCGCTCGATATAGCGCTCAGCCGCGCCGCTCTGCCGCTTGAGGAATTCCGACAGCGACCAATAGCGCAGGCCAAGCCGGCGCCGCGCGGCGTTGAACAGGCGGTTGCCGGTGAGGATGCGGTAATACAGCCAGTCACCAAAGCGCTCCTGCAGCCCGCCGAAATGGGTGGCGCCGTCGTAGTCATCACCATGCACGACCAACAGGCGCCGGCCATCGGCGGTGGTGTGGATGGCGCGGCGCCGCACCTGCATGGCCGGCAGCATCAAACCGCAGGTGCGGCGCAGTGGCGCATCGTGGTTGCCGGGGATGTAGATGATCTCGGTGCCGGCGCGACGCAGTGCATGCAGCGCTTCGATCACCTCGTTGTGTGCCTGCTGCCAGGTTGCGCGCTTATGGGAAAGCCACCATAGATCGACGATGTCGCCGACCAGATACAGACGTTCGCAACGCAGGCTGGCGAGGAAACGCGCCAGTTCCGCCGCATGGCAATGGCGCGCGCCCAGATGCGTGTCGGAGATGAACACTGCGCGTCGGTGCGGCGGCAGCACCGGCACCGCACTCATGCCGTTGCTCCGGCATCACGCAGATAGCGTTTGCGTTTGTGCGGGCGGATGGCCTGCAGGTCCACCTCGATCAGGCCGTCAATGGAATCGCTGAAATCCGGATCCACGCCGAACGCGAGGAAACGTGCGCCACCGGGTTCGCACAGATCGGTGTACTGCCGGTACAAGGTCGGCACGCTGGTGCCCAGCGTCGCCAGGTTGGCCTTGAGCACCTCGAACGCGGCCTGCGTATCCAGCTCACCGAAACTCGGTGGCGCGGCGAAGTACTGGAAGGGCCGGTTCGACTCGGCCAGGCTGCGAGCGGCGCCGTAGTACTGCTGGTAATAGGCCACCAGCTGCTCGCGCGCCTCGCGCGGCAGCGCGGCGCTGATCGACACCGCGCCAAACAGATAGCGCACGCCCGGCTGGCTGGCGAGGTAGGCGCCGATGCCTTGCCACAGGTAGTCCAGGCTGCGGCTGCCCCAGTAGTCGGGCACCACGAAGCTGCGGCCCAGCTCCATGCCCTCGGCGATGCGCGGGATGGCATCGTCCGAGTAGCGGAACAGGCTGGCGGTATACAGGCCCTGCAGGCCACTGCGCGCCAAGGCCGGTGCGCCGCGCATCACCCGGTAGGCACCGGCGATGCGCTGGGCCGGCGCGTCCCAGACCACGATGTGCTGGTAGAGCGGGTCGAAATCATCCAGATCGCGGCTGCGGCCGGTGCCCTCGCCCACTTCACGGAAAGTCAGCTCCCGCAGCCGGCCCAGCTCCAGCAGCAAGGGTGAGTTGGCCGCGCAGTGGGCCAGACGGATCTGCTTGCCATCGCTGGTCTGGCCGAGCAGTTCCGTCGCCGCATGGGGGGCGGCGACCTGTACCGCAGCAATCGGTTCAGCCAATGGCTGCGGGCTGCTTTCCTGTGGCTCGGCGCCGTGCGGCTCCTTGCCCAGTGCGTACAGCGCATCACGCACCGCCTGCAGCTGCCGTGCCGGGTCCTGTCGCGCATCCAGCCGCATCGGCAGCCCGATCTGCAGGCGCAGCGGGCGCTTGCGGCGGGCGAACATCTCCCGCGCCAGCAGGGCGGTGCCCGCCGGCTTGAACAGCGCCGAGGCGCCGTAAAACAAGGCCGAATTGCGCGCCTGTACCCGCACCGGCAACACCGGCGTGTCGCAGCCACGGGCGAAGCGGACGAAACCGCGGTTCCAGCGGCCGTCGCGGATGCCCTGCAACGACAGCCGCGAGACCTCGCCGGCCGGGAATACGATCACGCACTGCTCGGCCTGCAGCGCCTGCTCCACCGCCTGCAGACTGGCCCGTTGGGCGCGGCCGCCGAGGATGCGCACCGGTAGCAGCAGCTCGCGTAGCGGCTCCAGCTCCAGCAACATGTCGTTGGCGATGATTCGCACATCGCTGCGTACCCGGCCCACCGCATCCAGCAGCGCCAAGGCGTCCAGCGCACCGGAGGGATGGTTGGCGACGATCAGCAGCCTCCCGCTGGCCGGGATCCGCGCCAGCGCCGCCGCATCGACCGTGTAGCCGGCGTCGAGAAAACCCAGCGCGGCGCTGACGAAAGCGAAGCCCCGCAGCCCGGCACTGCGCTGCAGGAAGGCATCCAACTGAGAAAAACGTGACCAGCGTCCCACTGTATGCAATAGCGGCTTGGCCAGATGCCGACGATGGCCGTGGAACCAGTCGGGGTAGCGTTGCTGCAGGCGATGCGCGATCTGTTGCATGGCGGAGTCTCCCTGACGGCCCATTGGCCGGGAGCCTGCGCCCGCTACAAGGCAGGCCGGTTGCGGTTTTGCGGCAATTCGGTGACCCCGCCTTAACCGTATGGCAACAGCCGTATCGGCACTATTCCGTCAAGGTGCCGACCGTGTATCATGCGCGCCCATCTTTCCATCCGAATCAAGGGATATATAGCCCGATGTCCAGCTACCTGTTCACCTCCGAATCGGTCTCCGAAGGCCATCCGGACAAGATTGCCGACCAGATCTCCGATGCGGTGCTGGACGCGATCCTGACCCAGGACAAACGCGCCCGCGTGGCCTGCGAGACCCTGGTCAAGACCGGTGCGGCAATTGTCGCCGGCGAAGTGACCACCTCGGCGTGGGTCGATATCGAAGAACTGACCCGCAACGTCATCAACGAGATCGGCTACAACAATTCCGATGTCGGCTTCGACGGCCACACCTGCGCCATCATCAACATGCTGGGCAAGCAGTCGCCCGACATTGCTGCCGGCGTTGACGGCACCAACAAGAAGGCCAAGAAGCCGGAAGAGCAAGGCGCTGGTGACCAGGGCCTGATGTTCGGCTATGCCTGCAACGAAGCCCCGGAATTCATGCCGGCACCGATCTACTACTCGCACCGCCTGGTCGAGCAGCAGGCCAAGGTCCGCAAGAAGAAGAACTCGCCGTTGCCGTGGCTGCGCCCGGACGCCAAGAGCCAGGTGACCCTGCGGTACGGCCAGGACGGCAAGATCGAAGGTCTTGACGCGGTTGTGCTGTCGACCCAGCACGATCCGGGCGTGAAGCAGAAGGACCTGGTCGAGGCCGTGCGCGAGCACATCCTCAAGCCGGTGCTGCCGAAGGCATGGCTGGACAAGCTGCCGAAGAACAAGGTCCACATCAACCCGACCGGCATCTTCGTGATCGGCGGCCCGGTGGGCGATTGCGGCCTGACCGGTCGCAAGATCATCGTCGACACCTACGGCGGCATGGCCCGTCACGGTGGCGGTGCGTTCTCCGGCAAGGACCCGTCCAAGGTTGACCGTTCGGCCGCTTACGCTGCCCGTTACGTCGCCAAGAACGTGGTTGCTGCCGGTCTGGCCGACAAGTGCGAAGTTCAGGTCTCCTACGCCATCGGCGTGGCCGAGCCGACCTCGATCTCGGTCACCACCTTCGGCACCGGCAAGATCCCGGACGCACAGATCGAGAAGCTGATCCGTGCGCACTTCGACCTGCGTCCGTACGGCATCATCAAGATGCTGGACCTGATCCACCCGATGTACCAGCAGACCGCTGCTTACGGCCACTTCGGCCGCAAGCCGAAGGAATTCTCGTACGTCGACGGCGACGGCAAGACCCAGAACGCGACTGCGTTCTCCTGGGAGAACACCGACCGTGCCGAAGCCCTGCGCAAGGCTGCAAAGCTGAAGTAAGGCTGCGGTAGCGTTTGCTTGAAGAAGGCCGCCTGCGAGGGCGGCCTTTTTTGTTTTTGCTTTGCGATGGCTTTGGCTTCTGCCGTTGCTCCAGCCCTTCTCCCGCCTGCGGGAGAAGGGCTGGGATGAGGGCTGCTTTGGCTTGGGCTCTAGCAAAGACAACAGCAAGAACCGAAGAGCCCCCTCATCCGCCCTACGGGCCCCTTCTCCCGCAAGCGGGAGAAGGGACAGCCAACGCCACGGCAACGGCCAAGCTATTGCCAGAACCAAAGCCAAAATCCAAAAACTCCAGCAAAGCCACTGCCGCCGCATACCAGCGACCCTGCCCGCCATCACGGCCAATGCACTACCATCGGCCCATGGGAAAGGAAGACCGTAGACCAATTGCCGCCCGTTCCACCGGCTGGGCTCGTGCCCTCAGCGCCGCGTTGGCACGCTCCTCGATCACACCGAACCAGATTTCGGTACTCAGCATCTTCTTCGCTGCAGCTGGCGCTGCTGCACTGTTGTATTGCCCCGGCATACCCGGACTGATCGCCTGCGCCGTCGGCGTCCAACTGCGCCTGATCTGCAACCTGCTCGATGGCATGGTGGCAATGGAAGGTGGCAAACAGACACCTACCGGCGCGCTCTACAACGAATACCCGGACCGCATCGCCGACTCGCTGCTGATCATCGCGCTCGGCTATGCCGCCGGCATGCCCTGGCTGGGCTGGCTCGGCGCATTGCTGGCCGCGCTCACCGCCTATGTGCGCCTGTCCGGTGCCAGCCTTGGCCTGGCCCAGGACTTCCGCGGACCAATGGCCAAGCAACACCGCATGTTCGTGCTCACTGCAGCCTGCGTGCTGGCCATCATCGAGCAGCTGACCACGCACACGCATTACGTATTGCCTGCCGCCGCCATCATCATCGCCGCCGGCTCGCTGCTGACCTGCATCACCCGCACTCGCGCCATCGCCACGCAACTCAAGGCAGGCAACTGATGCTCTCAAGCCTGCTGGTCGCCGCAGTCAAGATCTTCATTGGTGCCTACCCGCGCTGGGTCGGCAGCCGCCCCAACGACACCCAGCGCATCTACTTCGCCAACCACGCCAGTCATTTGGATACGGTGGCGTTGTGGTCGGCGCTGCCGCCAGCGCTGCGCGAACACACCCGACCGGTCGCCGCGCGCGATTACTGGAGCAAGGGCGTGCGCAAGCTCATCGCCGACAAGGGCTTCAACGCGGTGTTGATCGAACGTGACCGCAGCAAGTGCGAGGGCGATCCACTGCAGCCTTTGCATGACGCGCTGGACGCAGGTGATTCATTGATCCTGTTCCCGGAAGGCACCCGAAACCACGAACCGTTGCCACAGCCGTTCAAGGCAGGCCTGTTCCATCTGGCCCAGCACTACCCGCATGTGGAGCTGGTACCGGTGTATCTGGACAATGCTCGTCGTGCGCTGCCCAAGGGCAGCATGGTGCCGGTGCCGCTGGTGTGTACGGCACGCTTTGGGCCACCGCTGGCCCGCATTCCCGATGAAGACAAAGCGCAGTTCCTGGAACGCGCGCGCAACGCGGTGGTGGAGCTGGCATGAACAACGTATTCCTGCAGCTCCCGCTTGGCAGTTTCCTGCAGCAGGCCATCGAGCGCGCGCCGCCCAGCTTCTGGTGGATGATCGGCGGCGTGTTTGGCGTGCTGATACTCGCCAGCGCGATCGGCTTCATCCTCGGCCGGATCAAGCCGGGCTCGGTGGTCGACAACCTCAACGCGCGCATCCGTGCGTGGTGGGTGATGGCCGCCGTCCTGCTGTTCTGCTTCGTGCTCGGCAAGATCGCCACGCTGGTGTTCTTCGGCCTGCTGTCGTTCTTCGCATTGCGCGAGTTCATCTCGCTGACGCCGACGCGCCGTGGCGATCACCTGGCGCTGTGCCTGTGCTTCTACATCGCCATCCCGTTGCAGTACTGGCTGATCGGCATCGACTGGTACGGCCTGTTCGTCATGTGCATCCCGGTGTACGGCTTCCTCGCCTTGCCGGCGGTATCGGCACTGTCTGGTGACACCGAGAACTTCCTGGAGCGCAACACCAAGATCCAGTGGGGCGTGATGCTCACCGTGTTCTGCCTCAGCCATGCACCGGCACTGATGCTGCTGCGTATCCCCGGCTACGAAGGGCAGAACCTGATGCTGCTGTTCTACCTGCTGCTGGTGGTACAGCTCAGCGACGTGCTGCAGTACGTGTTCGGCAAGCTGTTCGGCAAACACCTGCTCGCCCCCTTGGTCAGCCCGTCGAAGACGGTTGAAGGTTTGGTCGGTGGCGGTTTGGCGGCGACCGGCGTGGGCGCGGCGTTGTGGTGGATCACCCCGTTCTCACCGCTGCAGTCAGCGGCACTGTCGCTGCTGATCGTGATCTGCGGCTTCCTTGGCGGATTGGCGTTGTCGGCGGTGAAGCGCAGTCTGGGTGCCAAGGACTGGGGCGAGATGATCGAAGGCCACGGCGGCATCCTGGACCGGTTGGATTCGGTGGTGTTCTCCGCGCCGGTGTTCTTCCATGTGGTGCGCTACAACTTCCAATAAGGCTCGGCACTACAAAACCCTGCCTCCTGTAGTGCCGAGCCATGCTCGGCAGAGGCCTTCCCGGTAACGCCCCTTACCGAGCATGGCTCGGCACTACATGCGGCTGCCGCGCACGCCTCGCCCCTACGGTGTAGCCTGCTCGTTCCGCATCTGCAGTTGTTGCCATGAACGAACACAAAGCCCACCAGTTGTCGATGACCGTGTTGATGTCGCCGGAGATGGCCAATTTCTCCGGCAAGGTCCACGGTGGCGCGGTCCTGCGCCTGCTCGACCAGGTTGCCTATGCCTGTGCCAGCCGCTATGCAGGCAATTATGTGGTGACCCTGTCGGTGGACCAGGTGACCTTTCGCCAACCCATCGCAGTCGGCGAGCTGGTGACCTTCCTGGCCTCGGTGAACTACACCGGCACCTCGTCGATGGAAATCGGCATCAAGGTCATGGCCGAGGACATCCGCAAGGGCGCGGTACGCCACGCCAACAGCTGTTTCTTCACCATGGTGGCGGTGGATGACGATGGTCGGCCAACACCGGTGCCTTCTTTGCAGCCGGAAACCAGCGATGAGAAGCGCCGCTTCGCTGCCGCGCAGATCCGCCGCCAGCTGCGCCAGGAAATGGAGCAGCGCCATCTGGAGCTGCTGCAGAGCAATCCCTCGGGCGAAGCGGACCTCTAAACACCTGCGCTGCGGGAGTGGCGGTAGTGCCGAGCCATGCTCGGCAGAGGCCTTCCCAGCAAAGCCAAACCGTAGTGCCGAGCCATGCTCGGCAGGGGC
>NZ_JBRREH010000116.1:0-12795 GCF_056760175.1 Stenotrophomonas sp. STEN021
TCCGCATGCCGCTGGGCGTGGACCAGGAGATCGACGACCTGGAGATCCGCGCCTGGTTGAACCATGCCGAGCAGTTGGCCGTCGACGACTATGCGCTGGTGCCAACCAGCGCGCATCCGCGGGCGCCCCCCCGCTCCTACATCCCTCTTGTGAGGCCCCTGCCGAGCATGGCTCGGCACTACCTAGGCCTGCGGGGGATCGCGCACCAGATGGATGTCGGTCGGGGTGACCAGGGCGATGCCGGCGGCAGCACTCTGCTCCAGCAAAGCGAACAGCACCTCGCTGCGGGCGCCGTACACACTGCGCGACGATGACACATAGGCAAAACTGTTCACCGCGACTTGGCCACCACTGATCGAATCAATGAAGAACGACGGCGCTGGATCGATCAGCACTGTTTCGTTGGCGGCATAGATCCCCAGCAACAATGCCCGCAGCTTGCCCATGTCGGTGCCCAGTGGCACCGAGAACTGCACCTGGATGCGGCCCAGCGCATTGGCCATGGTCATGTTGCGGATGGTCTTGGTGATCAGCTCCGAGTTGGGCACGATCAGCGTGGAACGATCGCCCACCTGGATCTCGGTCGAACGCACCGAGATGCGGCGGATATCGCCCTCCTGGTCACCGATCTTGATCCAGTCACCAATCTTCACTGGCCGCTCGGCCAGCAGGATCAGGCCGGAAACGAAGTTCTGGGTGATCGCCTGCAGGCCGAAACCGATACCCACCGACAGGGCGCTGGCCAGCAAGGCCACCTTTTCAAAACCAATGCCCAGCGCTGCCAGGGCCCACAGGCCAGCCAGCACGATGCCGAGATAGTGGGCAACGGTGCTGATCGAATTGCGTGCACCGATATCCAGGTCGGTCTTTGGCAGATAGGTATCCACCAGCCAGCGCTGCACCACCCGCATCAGCGCCAGCCCCAATACCAGCACCAGCACCGCGCTGATGATCGAGGCCGGCGTCAGCAGGTTGCCGCCGATCTTGATGCCGGCCGACAGGCGCTCCAGCCAGCCATACAGGGCGCTGACGTTGCCGAACGGTGCAACAAAGGCGGTGATGCCCAGCATCACCAGCGCGAGCCGTGACGTGGCCGACAGCAATACACCGGCCTGTTCCAGGCGATTGGAGGACAAGCCGGTCGACAGCCGCAGCATGCGCCCAGCAGCACTGTCCGGTGCCAACAGCCACAACGCGAAGTCATCGGCGAAGCGCGTCAGCAACGTCGTCGCCAGCACGATCACCGTGCCCCAGACCATCTGCTGGGCAGTGAACATGGCGAAGTTGAGGTAGCCGAGCAAGGTCGCCACCAGCGCGGCGAAGATGCTCAGGTAGCCGCCCAAGCGCGCCACGATCAGCCAGCCACTGCGCGGTGCACGCGGCGAACGGCCGCTGCTGGTGTTCTCCGCTTCCGCCTGCGCGGCTTCGGCCGCACGGCGTCGATGCAGGCCGGCCAGGGTCGCCAGCATGCTCATGATCAACACCACGTAGGTCAGTGCGATCAGGCCATCCAGGGTCACCGTGCCCACCGCCGAGGTGCGCGCCGCGCGATTGACGTCGCGCAGCAGCATGGTCAGCCAGGTCAGGCTGGCCGCGCCCCAGGCAAAGCGGCGCAGGCGGGCGGCGGCGACATCATCGATGTCGAGCAAGCGCCAGGTCGGCCGTGATGGCACCAACAGGCTGGCTGCCACGGCACCGATGAAGGCCGCCACGAAGGTAGCGACGACGAACATGTCGGCCACCGATTCCAGCCGGGGCGCGATCGCATCGATTGCCCGCAGGCTGGCCACCAGTACCGTGGCCGCCAGCCCCGGCAGCAAGGTGCCGACCAACAGCAGCCACACCGCAAGACCGGTGCGACGCAGGCGTCCGTCCGGGGCACGTTCGGAAGCAGCGTAGCGACGACCAAGGTGGCGCAACCAGATGCGCAGCGGGAACAGCATCAGCAAGGCCAGCGCGGCGCCCAGCAGCGGCATGCCCCAGCCCTGCTTGCCGGCTGCCTTCAGCAAGGCATCGTGGGCCTGGCGGTACAGCGACTGGAAACGCGCAAGATCGTCCGGCACATGCTCGCCAAACTCACGCCAGAGGGCCGGCGACAACGGCGAGGCCACCTTGCGGCCCATCTGCTCGCCAAACTGCTGGGCGCGCATCTTCTCGATGGCTTCGTTGGCCTGCTTGGCCTCCTCGGCCAGCAGCTTGCCGCGCTTGATGTCGGCATCGATCTGGCTGCGCTGCTGGTCCAGCAGCTTGCGCTGGCGGGCAATACCGGAATCTTCCCCGCCCTCGGGTGCCGGCCCCAACTGCTCGATGCGGGCATCGAGCTGGGTTAGTTCCGGCTGCAGCGCGGCGACGCTGACCTCGGCCTCGCGCTGCGCCTGGCTGGCACGCTCGGCCAGGGTTTTCAGGGTTTCCGGTGCATCGGCATCGGTGACCGCGCGTTTGACCGCCGCCACCGCGCGCGAGGCCTGTTCGATACGGGTCTGCGGACTGCTATCGGCTGCCGCACCATCGGGCGCGGCCCAAGCCACATTGCTGGCACCCAGGCCAAGCAGGAGGACAAACAACAGCGCGCGCAGCGGATGCGAAAAACGATGGGCAGGCAAGACGGAGCACCGGATCGCGCGGACCACCGCGCCTGCCCGGAACTATATGTCAGTGCGTGTTCACTTCCTGCAAAAACACGTCACGGTACTCAGTATTCCAGTGCCAGTTCGACGATATGGTGGCGGTTGAGTTCGTAGATTTCCTGGAACTCGTCCTCGGTCAATTCGGCCGGTGCATAGACCGCCACCGGCTCCCACACCTGGGTGGTCGGTCGTGGCTGGCGCGGCCCGGCCCGCAGGGCGAAGCCCTGGCCGTCGTAATGGACCACCTCCGGCAACTGCTCCCAGCGTTCGCGTGCATAGCGGTTCTGCCCCTTGAGCAGGATCACGACAAACATGGCGGACTCCCGTCTTCGGATGGCGACAGCCTAGCGCAGCCATGTTTGCCCGGCGCGAAGGCCGCTTCGCGCATGAATGCAGGCCTTCAGGCAACGGCGAGACGACCTCCCGGGCACGGGCACTTAACCATTGCTGCCTTATAGCTGGACCTCCGACGCAGCCGCCTGCGTGAACGCCAGAGAGGTTTTCCATGCATCAACACCCTGAGCTTGCCACCGTTCCCCAGGTGGACCTGCAGCGTTACCTGGGTACCTGGTACGAAGTTGCACGCCTGCCGATACGCTTTGAACCCGAAGATGCCACCGACGTCACCGCCCACTATTCGCTCAATGAAGATGGCAGCGTACGGGTGCAGAACCGCTGCCTGCGCGGCGGCAACCTGGAAGAAGCCATCGGCCAGGCCAAGCCGATCGACGACACCAACAGCCGCCTGGAAGTCAGCTTCCTGCCCGAAGGCCTGCGCTGGATTCCCTTTACCAAGGGCGACTACTGGATCATGCAGCTGGACGCGGCCTATACCACTGCCCTGGTCGGCAGCCCTGACCGCAAATACCTGTGGTTGCTGGCACGCCTGCCGCAGATGGATGCCACCACCCGCGACCACTACATCGCTTACGCGCAGCAGCAGGGCTTTGATACCGCAGCACTGATCCACACGCCACATACCGGCCACCCCACCGCCGGCTGAGCGGCGGCCCCGCGATGACCGGAGCTGTGCATGGACCTGAAAAGCGGCTATCCGTTCTGGGCCATCAAGAATGGCCTGATGCACGCCTTCCCTGCGCTGCGGCAGGACCTGCGCTGTGAGGTGGCGGTGATCGGCGGTGGCATTACCGCTGCCCTGATTGCCGACCAACTGGTGTGCCACGGCCACGATGTCGTCGTCATCGAGCAGCGCGACATCGGCTGGGGTTCCACCGCCGCCAGTACGGCGCTGCTGCAGTATGAGATCGATACGCCATTGCGCGAGCTGGCCAAACGCCATGGCATCGACGCCGCACTGCTGGCCTATCGCGCCTGCGCGCAGGCCATCGACGAACTGCAGGCGCTGGCCGAGCAGGTCCGCGGGGTGGATTTTCAAAGCACCCTGAGCCTGTACTACGCCAGCCGCCGCGGCCATCTGCGGCCGCTGCTGGAGGAATACGAACTGCGCGACCGGCATGGCTTCGCAGTGGAGTGGCTTGATGCCGACGGTGTTGCCGAGGAATACGGTTTCGCCGCACCCGGCGCCATCCGCAGCACGCCGGCCGCGCGCATGGACCCCTATCGCATGACCTACCGTCTGTTGACGCGGCTGTTGGCGCAGGGCGCGCAGGTCTACGACCGCAGCAGCGTGGCCTCGGCAACGACCGGCACCCGCCGGGTCCAACTGCGCACCACCCACGGCGTGCAGGTCGACTGCGAGCATCTGGTAGTCGCCTCCGGCTACGCCGCCCAGGACTGGCTGAAGCAGCGCGTGGCACGCAACCGCAGCAGCTATGCCGTCGTCACCGATCCACTGCCGCCGGCACTGCTGGGACCGCTGCGCACTACCTTGATGTGGGAGACCGCCCGCCCCTATCTCTACCTGCGCAGCACAGCCGACAACCGCCTGCTGGTGGGCGGCGAGGATGACGCGATCGATCTGCCACCGCGCCGGGATGCGCAGGTGGATCGCAAGGCCGCGCGCCTGCTCGGCAAACTGCGCCGCCTGTTCCCGCAGCTGACCGTCCAACCCACCTTCGCCTGGGCCGGCACCTTTGCCGAAACCGAAGACGGCCTGCCCTTCTTCGGTGCCCACCCACAGTGGGGGCCGCGCGTGCATTTCGCCATGGCCTATGGCGGCAACGGCATCACCTATTCGATGCTGGGCGCCGGCCTGATCCGGGCTGCCATCGAAGGCCGCCGGCACCGCTTGGCGGAACTGTTCTCCTTCCGGCGCCTGACCTGAAAGTTCCCCGCCGGCGACAGTTATCGACAGCCATCGTTCAACGCTTTTCTGTTAGCGTCCGTGTTGCCCGCCAGCACGGCGTGGTCCCAGTTCCGGAGCGCCTGCAACATGATCCGCACATCCCTGATCGCCGTCCTGTTGTTGGCCCCCGCCGTTGCCATGGCACAGGATGATGCCGCCAGCGCCGCAGGCGGACTGGACCTGAGCGTGCCACAGGCGCCGCTGCGTTACCTGGGCGAAACCTACAAAGGCGATGCACCGGGCACCTATTACGGCGACCACAGCGGTCGCGGGCTGGCCAAAAAGGACAGTCCTGGCGCCGAGGTAATGGATGACAAGCTGCAGGTACATGGCGCGGTCAGCGCCGGTATCGGCTATTCCAAGGCCTACGGCAACAGCAATTGGCAGGCCGTGGACCTGAACGTGGGCAAGAACTACAACACCGACGAAGGCCAGAGCCGACGGGTGAACCTGAACATCCACATGAGCAAGAGCGACGGCCCCGGCCCCTATGGCTACGGCCCTGGCCCCGGCTTTGGCCCTGGCCCCTGGGGCGGCTGGTAACCCACCCCTCCCCGTTTGGCGTCTGCTGAACCCGGCGCGCGCCGCTTAGCGGCTGGCATGCATCCATAGACAGTCCAGCGCATCCAGCGCGATGTGCACCAGCAGGCCGATGCCGAACAGGCGGGTGCGCCTGGGCACGGTCAATCCCGCGTAGACCACGATGGCTGGCGCCGTATGCAAGGGATGGAAGCCGATGCTGCAGCGGTCGGGCGCATAGATGGGATCGGCCAGCAGGTGGTCCAGATCGATCACCCAGCCCAGCAGCAGCAACAGCCAGGCCTTGCCGAACTGCGGCCGCCAGAACAGCCAGGCCAACAAGGCCGGCACCGCCAGATGCAGACACAGGTGCAGGATCGCGCGTGAACTCATTGCCGGCCCGCCAACAACAGCGCGGCAGACCGGGGCCTTACGGGCTGCACGGAAACGGGGACGTGTGGGAGCATGCGGGCGGATTTTGCTGAACCAGCCCCGATTGTAGGCTGGGGGCTTGCCAGTGCGGCGTTACACTATGCCCCCGCCGGCATCTCCGCCGCGGTGGTTCCGGAGTGGCAATGATCAACAACGACGTACTGCGCAGCATCCGCTACATGCTCGACCTCAGCGACAGCATGGTGGTGGACACCATCCATCTGGCCGATTCCAGCTTTGCAGTGGATGCGGCACAGGTGCACGATTTCCTGCGCAAGGACGACGAGCCGTTGTTTGAAGCCTGCCCGGACGCGGTACTGTCGCGCTTCCTGGACGGCCTGATCTACCACTACCGTGGCCGCGACGAATCGCAGCCGCAGCGTCCGCCGGAAAAGCGCATCACCAACAACATCGTGCTGAAGAAGCTGCGCGTGGCCTTCGAGCTGAAGGACGTGGACATGCATGCGATCTTCGAGGCCGCTGGCTTCCCGATGTCCAAGCCGGAACTGTCGGCACTGTTCCGCCAGCCCGACCACAAGAACTACCGCGAATGCGGCGACCAGGCCCTGCGCAACTTCCTCAAGGGCCTGACCCAGCGCGTACGTCCGGCGTAAAACGACTGTGAGATGTGGGAGCGACAGCTCCCTTGTGGGAGCGGCGTAAGCCGCGAAGCTGACAATGCATGCGCGCCGGAGATTCTCTTCGGGCGGTATGGCGTTGACCGCTGCTTCGGCAATAACTGTGGCTTCGCGGCTGATGCCGCTCCCACAAGAGCTGCAAGAGCCGCGAGACCCGAATCAGTCTGACCGTTTACAGGATGCGGTACACCCGCGCCTTCGGCAGGTCTTCGTCCACCTGCAGGAACCAGCGCCCGGCGATGCCCGGGATCACTTCGATTTCCGGTGACTGCAAGGCGGTGCGCAGGCGCATCTGGCCTTTGAGCACTTTCCATTGCTGACCATTGGCCAGCACGAACACCGTGCCCGGTTCCCAGCCCTCCACCGTTCCCTGCACGCTGCTGTGCACCGGCCCTTCTTCCAGGCCGATGTGCATGGGAGACGGCGCGGGCATGACGGCGACTGCGGGTGCCGCGGCTGGCGCTGTTTCGCTGAGCATGCGGTTGAGCAGCTGCAACTGCTGCGCGCTCAGCCCGACCTCCCGCAACTGCTCGGCGCTCAGGCGCTGCTCCAGCGGCAGGTAGTCGCGTTGCTGGCTCCAGGCCAGTGGGGTGGTCGACAACAGCATCGCGACGAACAGCAGGCGGGTCTTCATACGCAGGGTCCTTCCGGCCAATGCCGGTTGAGGCGCACTTTGCTGCAGTTTGGTTGCAGTGGTGTTACATGAAGCAGAACAACAGCTTGCCCTCACCCCAACCCCTCTCCCGCAAGCGGGAGAGGGGCTAGTGCACTTCGAGCTGACGCGATCCGAGCCCCTCTCCCGCTTGCGGGAGAGGGGTTGGGGTGAGGGGAGGCTTCCAGCTGAAAATCTCGAACAACAGCAAAAACCAAAAATGAAAAGGCCCGGCATAGCCGGGCCCTCCTTCGCTACATGACGCCAAAGCGCCAGTACGTCTTACCAGCTGAAGCGCGGACCGACGGTCCACTGCTTGTCACCGTTGTTGAACATCTTGATGTCGCCATTGATGCCCCAGTTCTGGTTCAACTTCACCTGGCCACCAAGACGGCCGTAGAAGTCGCCTTCCGGGCTGATGCCGTGCTTCTTGCTGAAGTCTTCGTAGCCAGCCATTGCATACACTTCAGCGTGCTTGCCGAATGCGGTGCGGATGCCGGCTTCAGCGCTGTAGCCGTTGAAATCCAGGCCCTGGGCGAACTTCTCGTCGTACTTTTCGTAAGCCGCACGAGCAACGAAATCGGTGGTCGGCGCGATTTCCTTGTTGAAGCCGGCGCCAACGCGCCACTGCTCGATATCAAGGTTGGTGTGCGAGATTTCCTGACGGGTGTATTCACCGAAAGCGTGGAAATTCGGCAGGAACCCGTAGGAGCCCTTTACGCCCCAACCTTCAGCCTTGCCGTCGGCCGAGGTCTTGGCGTAGTCGGCTTCGGCATAGTTGTAGGACAGGCCGTCAGCGGCCGAAGCGGCGAACGGGAGGGCGGCAACCAGCGCCAGGGCAATCAACGAAGTCTTCATGGGGGTACTACCTCTGCATTACTGAGCTTGATGGCACGACAGCAAACAGCTGTCTGCGTCCGGATGTAAGTTTTCCGTTAGACGCCCCAACAAACCCTGAAACCGCCCCTGCAATAAAACGCCGATTTTTGGCTTTTATTCAGGCGTTTTCTGGCACGCGCGGCGCGCGTGCACTTTGCATCTCGTTCATTTTCACGATTGCACGCAATAATCAGCGTGCGCGCTTGCCCGCGGAGACACCGCCAAAGGTGGTTGGCAATGCGCTGTCGTGCAGCGGCACGCCGGTCTCGATATCACGCAGGATCGGGCAATCCGGCCGGTCATCGCCGGCGCAGCAGTCGGCCAGCGCCTGCACGGTCTGCACCATGCCCTGCAGCTCGGCGATGCGCTGTTGCAGTACCTGCACGTGCTCCAATGCCATGCGCTTGACGTCGCCGCTGTGGCGCGAGCGGTCGCGCCACAGTTCCAGCAGTTCACCGATGCGCTCCACGCTGAAACCCATGTCACGCGAGCGCTTGATGAAACCCAGCGTATGGATGTCGCGTGGCGCGTACAGGCGATATCCCGCATCGGTGCGCGCGACCGGCCCGATCAGGCCGATGTCCTCGTAGTAACGGATCATCTTGGCGGAGATGCCGGAGGCCTTGGCGGCCTGGCCGATGTTCATGCCCTCTTCCATCGTCATCACTCCTCAAGCGTCCATCTGTGGGGCGCGGAAGCGCTTCAGGCGCAGCGCATTGCCGAGCACGAACACCGACGACAGCGCCATCGCACCGGCCGCAAACACCGGCGACAACAGGACGCCCCAGACCGGATACAACACGCCGGCCGCGACCGGAATCAAGGCCGCGTTGTAGACGAAGGCCCAGAACAGGTTCTGGCGGATATTGCCCATCGTCGCCTTGCTCAGCGCAATGGCATTGGGCACGCCCTGTAGGCTGCCGGACATCAGCACCACGTCGGCGGCCTCGATCGCCACGTCGGTACCGGTGCCGATCGCCAAACCAACATCGGCTTCGGCAAGGGCCGGTGCGTCGTTGATGCCATCGCCTACATAGGCCAGGCGGCCGTGCTCGGCCTTGAGACGGCGCACCGCATCAACCTTGCCTTCCGGCAGCACTTCGGCAACCACTTCGTCGATGCCGAGCTGGCGCGCGATGGCTTCAGCGGTGCGACGGTTGTCGCCGGTGATCATCGCTACCTTCAGGCCCAAGGCATGCAGGCTGGCGATGGCGGCACGGGTATCGGACTTGATCGGGTCGGAGACGGCGATGATTGCCGCCAGGCGGCCATCCAGCGCCGCGTACAGTGGGCTCTTGCCTTCCTCACCCAGGCGCTGCGCATCGGCAGCGAACACCGCCACATCCAGACCGAGCTTCTGCATGAAACGATCAGCGCCCACTTCCACGCGCACACCCTCCACAGTCGCACGCACGCCGTAACCGGTCACCGATTCGAAGGCATCCACGGCCGGCAACTGCAGGTTTTCCTGCTGTGCGGCGGTAACGATGGCGCGGGCAATCGGATGTTCCGAACGGTCTTCCACTGCCGCCACGCGCGCCAGCACATCATTGCGCTGGAAGCCCTCGGCCAGCTGCAGGTCGGTCAACAGCGGGCGGCCTTCGGTCAGCGTGCCGGTCTTGTCCACCGCCACAACCTGCGCCTCCTTCAACAGCTGCAGTGCTTCGCCCTTGCGGAACAGCACGCCCAGCTCGGCGCCACGGCCGGTGCCGACCATGATCGAGGTTGGCGTCGCCAGCCCCATCGCACACGGGCAGGCAATGATCAGCACCGCCACTGCATTGACCAGCGCGAAGCTCAGCGCCGGCTCGGGGCCGAAGATCAGCCACACCGCGAAGGTCAGCAGCGCCAGGCCCATCACGATCGGCACGAACACCAGGGTGATGCGATCGACCAGGGTCTGGATCGGCAGCTTGGCACTCTGCGCCTGTTCCACCAGACGGATGATCTGCGCCAGCACGGTTGCGCCACCGACAGCGGTGGCACGCACACCAAGTGCGCCGGTCTGGTTGACGGTGCCGCCAATGACGGTGCTGCCCGGTGCTTTCTGCACCGGCACCGGCTCGCCGCTGATCATCGATTCATCGACATAGCTGTCGCCGTCGACAACCTCACCATCCACCGCGATGCGTTCGCCGGGGCGGACTTCAATCACATCGCCGCTGGCGATCTGTGCAAGTGGCAGCTCAACCACGCTGCCATCGCGACGCACGCGCGCGGTCTTGGCCTGCAGCTTGAGCAGACGCTTGATCGCCTCGGAGGTGCGCCCCTTGGCCTTGGCCTCCAGCACGCGGCCGAGCAGGATCAGGGTGACGATGACCGCGGCGGCTTCGTAATAGACATTCACCGTACCGGCCGGCAACAGCCTGGGCAGGAAGGTTGCCACCAACGAATAGCCATAGGCCGCCAGCGTTCCGACCGCGACCAGCGAGTTCATGTCCGGTGCAGCGCGCAGCAGGGCCGGGATGCCCTTCTGGTAGAAGCGGCGGCCCGGGAACAGCAGCACCAGCGTGGTCAGCACGAACTGCAGCAGCCAGCTGTTCTGGGTGCCCAAGGTGCTGGCGATGAGGTGATGGAAAGCCGGCAGCAGATGCCCGCCCATTTCCAGCGCAAACACCGGCAAGCTCAACGCCGCCGCAATCCACAGGTCACGCTTGAGCACACGCAGTTCGTCGGCATGGCGCTGCGCCTGTTGATCCTCGTTGCTGCCGGCACTGCCGATCACGCTGGCCGAGTAACCGGCTTTCTCGATCGCTGCCAGCAACGCTGCCGGATCGGCTGTGCCCTGCACGCTGGCGCGCTCGGTGGCCAGGTTGACGCTGGCCGACTGCACGCCCGGCACGGCCTTCAGCGCGCGCTCGACGCGGCCCACGCAGGACGCGCAGGTCATGCCTTCGATCAGCAGTTCCTGCGCCGCGGGTGTGCTGACCTCGTAGCCAGCCTTGTGTATTGCCTGCACCAGCGCCTCACGCGGCACGCTGCCATCGGTATGGACGCTGGCGCGCTCAGTGGCCAGATTCACGCTCGCCTGGCTGACCCCGGGGACGGCCTTGAGCGCACGCTCGACCCGGCCCACACAGGAGGCGCAGGTCATGCCTTCGATCATCAGATCTTCGGTGGCGGGGCTGGGTTTCTGCTTGCCCGGACTGGCGATGCTGCTCATCGGCACGTCTCCATTTGGATTGTTGGAGGCACCTTAAAGCTTCCAACGATGGCAGGGTCAAGCCTTCTTTATCGCTTGACCTTGCCATCATGGCAAGCTGCATGCTGGCTCCACCCCAACGGAGAAACCCCATGAAACTGCATATCGAAAGCATGACCTGCGGCGGCTGCGCCCGCAGCGTGACGGCCACCGTCAAGGATGTCGACCCGGCAGCCACGGTCGAGATCGACCTGCCAGGCAAGAACGTGAGCATCGAGTCCAGTCAGTCGCTGGAAAGCTTCACCAAGGCCCTGGAAGAAGCCGGCTTCCCGGCGAAGTAACGCGCCGCGTTCATGATTTGTGGTTTGTGGGAGCGGTGTAAACCGCGAAGCTGGCAGCAATGAATGTTCCAGTCATGCTGATGACTGGTGGTCCATCGGCTTCGTGGCTTACGCCGCTCCCACATACCAGCCACCCACTGCTCGCCTCAGCGCGCGCGTTTCCATACTTCGCGCTCAACCCGGCGCTCGCCGTCCCAGCGCTCCAGCGTCCACACATCGCCTTCCAGGGTGTAGCGGAAGCTGTAGCTGCCGCCGTTCTCCAGCGGATACGAGGCCATCAACGGCGTTTCCACGTACTGCCCGTCAGCGCTGCGATAGGTGCCTGAGCCACCGGCCCAGAACTTGCCGTCGCTGGTGGTGGTGAAGGCAAAGCGGCCATCGGCCAATATCTTGGTGCCGGCCAGCTTCTGGCTGGCGTAGTCCACCACCGCCCCTTCCGGGTTGATGAACTCCCCTGATTGCAGTTGCCAGGCGCCTTGCAGGCCCTCGGCGCCGTGCGCACTGGCAGCGCCCAGCATCAATACAGCGGTGGCAAAAGAACGCAGCAGCATCGGCAAATCCTGATCGGGATGGGCCCGCATTGTGCGCATTACCGCTGCCTGGACGCCAATACCGGTTCATTGGCAACCTTTGCCGTGGCGCTATCATTGCCGCATTACAGCAATCAACGGCGGCCACAACGTGCAGACCCTACTCACACCGGTATCGATTGGCGAACTGATCGACAAGATCACCATCCTCGAAATCAAGGCCGAGCGCATCAGCGATACCGCCAAGCTGGCCAATGTGCGCACCGAGCTGCAGGGCCTGTGGCCGCTGTGGTTGTCGCAGCAGGAAGCGCGCCCGTCGCTGAGCGCGCTCAAGGACCAGCTCAAGGCGATCAACGAGCGCATGTGGGAGATCCAGGACCGCCTGCGCGAGAAAGAAACCGCGCAGGATTTCGGCGCGGAGTTCATCACCTTGGCGCGCGGCGTGTATGGCACCAACGGTGAACGCATCGTGGTGAAGAACGAGATCAACCGTGTTGCCGGTTCGGCGCTGGTTGAAGAGAAGCAGTACCAGGGCGAGTAAGCCACCAAGCCCCCTCCCTTTCGCGTAGCGAAGGGGAGGGTTGGGGAGGGGTGCTCTTGGCGGCAACCTCAAAGCTCCAAGCAAAAGCCAACCCCCTCCCAACCTCCCCCTTGGCTACGCCAAAGGGGAGGAGCAAAGCGCTCCCTGCCGCGCGAGCAGCCATGCCCCCTCCCTTTCGCGTAGCGAAGGGGAGGGTTGGGGAGGGGTGCTCTTGGCGGCAACCTCGAA
>NZ_JBRREH010000117.1:0-12775 GCF_056760175.1 Stenotrophomonas sp. STEN021
AGGTGCACGCGACGTTGCGATCCGGTGGTGCGCTTGCTTCGCGGCTTACGCCGCTCCTACCGGGTTGGTATCCCGGTAAGGCCTCTGCCGAGCATGGCTCGGCACTACAGTGCGATCCCGGCCCAGCGGAACGGCTCAGAAGGCCGGCAGCACCGCGCCCTTGTACTTCTGCTCGATGAAGGCCTTCACTTCGGGGCTGGTCAGCGCCTTGGCCAGCTTCTGTACGCGGGCGTCGTCCTTGTTGTCCGGGCGTGCGACCAGGAAGTTCACGTAGGGCGAATCGCTGCTCTCGATCGCCAATGCGTCCTTGGTCGGGTTCAGGCCGGCGTCCAGCGCGTAGTTGGTGTTGATCAGGGCCAGGTCGACCTGGTCGAGTACCCGCGGCAGCATCGCCGAATCCAGCTCGCGGAACTTGAGCTGCTTCGGGTTCTCGGTGATGTCACGCTGGGTGGACAGCGCGTTGCTCGGGTCCTTGAGCTTGATGACGCCAGCAGTGTCCAGCAGGATCAGCGCGCGGCTGTTGTTGCTGGGGTCGTTCGGGATCACCACATCGGCGCCGTTGGGCAGTTCGGCCAGCGACTTGAAACGACGCGAATAGGCGCCGAACGGTTCGATGTGCACGCCGGTGACGGTGACCAGATCGGTCTTGCGGTCAAGGTTGTAGGCCTTCAGGTAGGGCTCGGTCTGGAAGTAATTGGCGTCCACCTGCTTCTGCACCAACTGGTCGTTGGGCTGCACGTAGTCGTTGAACACGCGCACGTCGAGCTTGACGCCTTCCTTCTCCAGCAGCGGCTTGACCACCTGCAGAATCTCGGCGTGCGGCACGGCGGTAGCGGCGACCACCAGCTTGGATTCATCGGCGGCAGGCTTGGCGCAGGCCGACAGGGCCAGCACGGCGGCAATCAGGGGAAAGGTGAGCAGCTTGTTCATCGGTAACATGATCCCGTGGGGAAGGATGGTGTGGACATACGCTAACAGGCCGGCACGCTGCGTGCCGGCCTGCGGTCATTCCATTACTTGCGGCTGT
Source organism: Stenotrophomonas sp. STEN021 (assembly GCF_056760175.1). Classification (NCBI taxonomy): domain Bacteria; kingdom Pseudomonadati; phylum Pseudomonadota; class Gammaproteobacteria; order Lysobacterales; family Lysobacteraceae; genus Stenotrophomonas; species Stenotrophomonas sp. STEN021. The sequence goes on from NZ_JBRREH010000117.1 coordinate 1,028, forward strand.
AATGCGTAACCAGCCGGTCGCCGAGCATCTGCAGCAGCTGCACCAGTACCAGCAGCAAGACTACGGTGACCAGCGCCACGTCGGTATGCGATCGCTGGTAGCCATCGCGGAAAGCCAGGTCGCCCAGGCCGCCGGAGCCGATCGCACCGCCCATCGCAGTGAAGCCGATCAAGGCAATGGTGGTAACGGTGGCACCGGCAATCAGGCCCGGCCGCGCTTCCGGCAGCAGCACCTTGAAGACCAGCTGCCAGGTGGTCGCGCCCATCGCCTGGCTGGCTTCGATCACGCCACGGTCGACTTCACGCAATGCGGTTTCAACCAGACGCGCGTAGAACGGTGCAGCGCCCACCACCAACGGCAGGATGGCGCCACGCACACCCAGCGAAGTGCCCATCATCGCCAGCGTCACCGGGATCAGTACGATCATCAGGATGATGAAGGGCACCGAGCGCAGCAGATTCACCAACAAGGCGGTGATGCCGTAAACCACCGGCTTGCGGTGCAGCTGCGGCGAGCCGGTCAGGAACAGCAGCACGCCCAGCGGCAAACCAATCGCCAAGGTCAGCGGCAACGAGCCCCCCAACATCAGCAAGGTGTCGATGGTGGCCTGGCCGATATCGGCCCACTTGCCAGCATCCAGGTGGCGGAAGAAGCCTTCGGCGGCAGTTGCAATGATCATCGGCGCAGCTCCTCGACGTGCACACCGGCAGCGACGAAGGCCGCCTGCGCGGCATTCTGGTCGCCGCCCACCAGGGACACGGTCAGCTGGCCGTAGGGCGTGTCCTTGATGCGGTCGATACGGCCGGTCAGGATGTTGTAGTCCACTCCGGTGTCGCGGGCGATGCGCCCCAACAGCGGCTCATAGGTGCCATCGCCAAGGAAGGTCAGGCGCACGATGCGGCCACCGACGGCGGCGTAATCGCGCAGCTGCTCGCCTTCGTCCACATGCTCGGATTCGGAGACGAAACGGCGCGTGGTCGGGTGCTGCGGGTGCAGGAACACTTCGGTGACCGGGCCCATTTCCACCATGTGGCCGGCATCGAGCACCGCAACGCGGTCGCAGACGCGGCGGATCACATCCATCTCATGGGTGATCAGCACGATGGTCAGGCCCAGCTCGCGGTTGATCTTGCCCAGCAATGCCAGCACCGAGGCAGTGGTCTGTGGATCCAGCGCACTGGTCGCCTCATCGCACAGAAGGATCTGCGGGCGTGTGGCCAGCGCGCGGGCAATGCCGACACGCTGCTTCTGCCCGCCGGACAGCTGCGAGGGGTACTTGGCTGCGTGCGCTTCCAGCCCGACCATGCGCAACAACTCGGCGACACGGGCATCGATCTCCGCCTTGGGCGTACCAGCCAATTCCAGCGGGAAGGCCACGTTGGCCGCCACGGTACGCGCCGACAACAGGTTGAAGTGCTGGAAGATCATGCCGATGCGCCGGCGCAGGGTGCGCAGGCCATCAGCATCGAGTGCGGTGGCGTCCTGGCCATCGATCAGCACCCGGCCGCCGCTCGGTTCCTCGAGCCGGTTGATCAGGCGGATCAGGGTCGACTTGCCGGCACCGGAGTGGCCGATGATGCCGAACACTTCGCCGGCCTGGATCTTCAGGTCGAGCGGATGCAGCGCGGTGATCGCGCGGCCGTCGACGGCATAAGCTTTCTGCAGGTGCTGGAACTCGATCACTGCCAGGGCAACCGGTGGGCATAAGAAGGGGGCGTGCAGCCTAGCAGCGCCGGGCCCTCGGCGCGCGTGCCGCAAACCGGAATCTTATTCCTTTTGGTTCTAAGTGAAACCAGTCGGGGTTGTGCTGTGGGTAGTTCTGTTTGTGGGAGCGGCGTCAGCCGCGAAGCAGATGGACCACCAGATCGCGGCAATACCTGTTCATCTGGCATCACCCGTTTCGCGGCTCACGCCGCTCCTACAGTTCTACCTCCCTCCCTTTGGCGAAGCTCAAGGGAAGGGCTGGGGAGGGATCGACTTTCAGGGATGATCGATCTGATCCGGCCGCTGCGCCCGCTGCACGCGTTCACGGTGCAGCAGGTACAGGCCACTGGCGACGATGATGCCGGCGCCGATCCAGGTCCAGCGGTCGGGCAGCTTCTGCCAGAGCAGCACGTCCCAGCCGATCACCCAGACCAGGCCGGTGTACTCCAGTGGCGCGATCATCGAGGCCTGACCCAGCTGGAACGCGCGGGTCAGCGCGATCTGGCCCAAGGCCCCGGCCAGGCCCATGCCGGCAATCAGCGCAGCGTGCTTCCACTGCAAGGGCTGCCATTGCGGCCAGGCCAGCAGGCCAGCGCCAATGGCCATGATCAGCAGGAACCAGACCACCATCGACTGCGGGGTATCCGTACGCGTCAGCAGGCTGACCGTCACCGCGGCAATCGCATAAGCCGTCGCCGCCAGCAGCACCATCAGCCCCGGGAACGAGATGAAGCCATCCACGCCTGGGCGCAGCACCACCAACACACCGATCAGGCCGATACCGATGGCGACCCAACGCCGCGGCCCCACGTGCTCGCCCAGCAAGGGCACCGACAGCGCCGCCACCAGCAAGGGCGCGACAAAGTAGATTGTGTAAGCAGTGGACAGCGACAAGGTCCGCAGCGCATAGACGAAGCAGCCGATCATCACCATGCCGAGCACGCCGCGGAGCAGATGCAGACCCCAACGTACCGGGATGATCGAGCGCGGACCGGCCGTGGCAAGCACCCATACAAGGACGAACGGCAACGAGGCGGCACCACGCAACATGGTGACCTGCAAGGTCGGGTAGCTGCTGGACAGCATCTTCATGCCCGCGTCCATGCAGGAAAAGAACGCAACGGCGGCCAGCATCCAGACGATGGCACGCACGGGGGATTTGGTAGGCGACATGGCCCCATTATCCGCTGCCCGGGCCCGGCTTGCAGACTGCCACCGGTAATGGTCGATGCTATGTTCTGCCCATCTGCAGCAGGGGCCGAATATGCGCAAACCACTGAAGTACCCAAGCACCACGCCTCGCCTGCGGCGCCTTGCCCCGCTGCTGCTCGCGGTACTGCCTTGGGCTGCCTCTGCCACGCAGGCGCCCAGCGCTGAAGCGCTGGCACAGCTGGATGGCTTTGCACTGGGGCTGCAGGCCGCCGGGCAGTTCTCGGGCACGGTATTGATCGCCAGCGGCGATGACGTGGTATTCGAGAAAGCCTATGGCGCCCGCGATGAGCAGCAGGAAACACCGCTGCAGGTGGATGACCGGTTCAACCTGGCCTCGGCCGGCAAGATGTTCACCAGCGTGGCGATCCTGCAGCAGATCGCCGCCGGTCGCCTCAGCCTGGACAGCAAGGTCGGGGACGTACTCAAGGACTACCCCAACCGCCAGTTCGCCAATGAGGTGAGCGTGCGCCAGCTGCTGACACATAGCGCCGGTGCAGGGGATATCGATGAACTGTTTGGCGCCGAACACAGTGCTGATCGCGCGCGCCTGCGCAGCCTGGAGGAGATGGTGGCGCTGCATGCCGGGCGCGCGCCGGAGTTCGCACCTGGCAGCGCGCAGAAGTACGGCAACTTTGGTTACCTGGTATTGGGGCGGATGCTGGAAGTCCTCTCCGGGCAGGATTTCGAAAGCTACATCCGCCAGCACGTGCTGCAACCGGCCGGCATGCAACATACCGGCTTCGTGGCCTGCGACGACCCCGCGCCTGATCTGGCACGGGCCTATGTGGAGGTGGATGGCAAGCGCGTGCGCAACTGCGCCACCCAACCCAGGCGCGGCCTGCCCGCCGGCGGCGAAGTCGGCAACGCGCGTGACATGCTCCGTTTCGTGCAGGCCTTGAATGCCGGCAAACTGCTGCCAGCAGCACTGTTCGAACAGGCCACCCAGACCCAGCGCGAGTTCATGGGCCTGGGCTTTTTTGCCACCGGCTACGGCAAGGACGTGCCGGCCCGCGACTTCCGCTGGGGCCATGGCGGCAGCACGGACGGTGTCTGCACCGACGTGCGCCATTACCCGAAAACCGGCGAGACGGTGATCGTGCTGTCCAACAAGGATGCGCCGGCCTGTTTCGCGGTTTCCGGCCTGCTGCATGCGCAATGGAAGCAGCCTTGAGCGAAAACCCAGGCAACGGCAGCCAGCAAGCGCGCGCCTGCGCAGGCACCTAACGAATATTTCCCAAGCACCATGCAAGGATGCGCGCCGATGAAACCCCGCACCACACTATTGCTGGCAGTCTCACTGAGCCTGGCCACCCTCGCCGCCCCGGCATTCGCGCAACCGGCCTGCAGCCCGCGTTACCCGCCGCCGACCACGATTGCCGCCATGTTCGACATGGCCGCGGTCACCGCCGATACGCTCGATGCCATGCCGGGCGTCGACGTGGCTATTGCTGCGCGCGGCGGCCAGGACCTGAGCAAATACGGGCTGCGCCACAGCCACCTCGCCTTCCTGGTCCGCAACGACAGCGGCAGCTGGGATGTGGTGCATCTGCTCAACCGTTGCAAGAGCGACAGCTCGGACCTGTACCGCGAAGGCCTGGTCAACCTGGTCGGCGAAAGCTCGATCACCACTGACCTGCGCGTTGGCATTCCCACGCAGGAAGTCCGCGCCGCACTCAAGACATTGCTCGCCGGTGCCGCGCCACAGGCACGTGCGCTGCACGAGCCGCGCTACAGCATGCTGGCCTACCCCGGCAGCAGCGAATACCAGAATTCAAACCAGTGGATCCTTGAAGTCACCGCTGCGGCGATGGCACAGGCGGCCGCTGACATTGCGCTGGACAACCGCGACACCGCCTTGGCCTGGCTCAAGCAGAAAGGCTATACGCCATCACGCATGCACATCGGCATCGGCAAGCGACTGGGCGCGCGTTTCCTTGCCGACAACGTTGCGGTCACCGACCACCCGGCCAGCGAACGCATTTCCGGCAATTATTCAGTGGTGACGGTGGAGTCGGTGTTCGACTTCCTGCACCGCAGCGGTGCGCTGGAACGCGAACTTGCCATCGCCCATCAAACACCCGTACCGGCGGTGGCCGGCAGCAACACGCAAGCTCCCACACCTCAGCAGGAAGCCACACCATGAAACACCTGATCAAGAGCGGCGCCCTCGCCATTGCCGTCGCCGCCTGCCTGGGCCTCACCCCCGCCCAGGTCCGTGCGGGAGAGCTCAATGGCTCGCAAGCCTCGGTACTGGTGACCGGTTCCAGTGTGGTGATGGTGGTGTCCGGTCCGATTTTCCTGTCGGCGGCCGGTGTACGCGGCGCGGCTGACATGTCCAAGGAATCGCGCGAGCGCCGCGAGGAAAAGCGCCGCATCAGCGCCGGGCCGCTGCCGGATCTGGAAGTGAAGTCGATCGAGACCGCGGCCGATGGCGGCCGCCGCGTCACCCTGGAAGATCCTGCCAACGTCGAGAACCGCGCCACCCTGCAGTGGCCCAAGCGCGAGGATGATCCGGCGGCCGGTTTCACGGTAGGCAGCAGGATCGCCTTCAAGCCGAGCCCACAGGGTGCCGGCTGGATGCTGCGCAACCCGGAAGGCGCTGCATTGGCCTTCGTGCCGACCATCGAAGCGGTGGATGAAAGCCGCACCCGCACGCTTTGATTTCTGATTCGCTGTACTCGAGGAACACCCTATGAAATCCATTTTTTCCCAGTTGGCCTGCGCCGCAGCCATCAGCGCCATGTTGGTGATTGCGCCCGCGCATGCCGGCGATGGTTTGAATCGTTCCGAGGTCTCCACGCTGGTGACCTCGGCCGGCGCATCGATGCTGGTGTCCGCACCGTTGCTGTTGGTTGCATCGGTTACTGACAAGTCTTCCACGGTAGCCGGTGAGCGTCAGGCGCGCCGTGTCAGCGCCGGCCCGCTGCCGGACATGAAGGTCGAAGCGATCACCCAGGACGCCGATGGCGGCCGCAGCGTGGCGCTGGCTGATCCTTTGGATGCGGCCAACACCGCATCGCTGCATTGGCCGCAGCGCGAGGACAACCCAGCTTCCAACTTCGTGCTCGGTCAGACCGTTGCGTTCACGCCGAGCCCGCAAGGTGCGGGTTGGATGGTGCGGGCCGAAGATGGCGCGGTGCTGACCTTTGTGCCAGCGATTGAAGCGGCAGCTGTGAGTCATAGCGGGAAGCTTTGAGGCTGTAGGCAGTGCATGTGATGGGGCTTTGGCTTTGATCTTTTGAAGCTCGAACGCAAGCAAAGCCAGCAGCACAAGCAAAAGCTGCCCTCACCCCAACCCCCGCTCCGCGCCCCGGACCTTGCGCTGGGGCAAGGTCGTTCGAATGGCTGCGAACCTTTGGTTCGCAAGCAGCCCTTCTCACCCCGCAGGCGGGAGAGGGGCTCGGTCTGCTTGATCGCAAGCTGTATGCACTCCTGCCGCCGTTGACATCCATCTCGGCCACACCCGCTACAATGCGCAGCGGCCTGCCCTCGCGGCCCGGCCCCTCCCCTCCTTTATCGATGCAGTGCCCAACGGCGCTGCCTGTGCCCGTTCATGTCCTCACATCCGCCCATCCGCTTCGCTCCGCTGACCCCCACCTCGCTATTGCTGGCCGTGCTGGCAATGGGTGCCGTGGTACTGGGCTCGAATGTGCTGGTGCAGTACCCGATCAATGACTGGCTCACCTGGGGCGCTTTCAGCTATCCAGTCGCCTTCCTGGTCAGCAACCTGATCAATCGGCGCTTCGGCCCGCAGGCGGCGCGCCGCGTGGCCTGGGCCGGCTTTGCGGTGGCGGTGGTGTTGTCGGTGTGGATTGCCACGCCGCGGATCGCAGTGGCCTCCTGCTCGGCCTTCATCGTCGCCCAGTTGCTGGACATCACCGTGTTCGACCGACTGCGTGCCGGCAACTGGTGGCGCGCACCGATGGTCGCCACCACCTGCAGCGCCACTGTGGATACGGCGATCTTCTGGTCGATCGCCTTTGCCGGTTCGCAATTGCCGTGGGTCAGCTGGGCCGCAGGTGATCTGGCGGTGAAGCTGGCCATCGGCGTATGCCTGCTGGCGCCGTTCCGCGCCCTGCTGTGGAAGATGGCACCGCTGCGCGGCACTCCGCGCTGATTGCTGCAGCCCGGTATCAACCCGGGCTGCTTTCCTGCATCACTCCGCGCGCTTGCCCGGTTCGAACGGCAGGCCCTGCGCGATTGCAGCGGCACTGATCGCCGCACATGCCGCTTCGATCTCTGGTGTCGGGATTGCAATCCGCGGACGCCGGTCCAGGGTGCAGCTCAGGCCTGCATCGAGCAGCGTTGCATGCGCATCATGCAAGGCCAACGCGGTCTCGGCCGGCAACCAGCCCGTCGCCGCCAACGCAGAAATCAGCAACGGCGTTTCTCTCGGCTCACACAGCGCGCGATGGTGCTGTGCCTGCGACAGCACGCCGGTCTGCAGCACGAACTCCAGATCCACCAATCCGCCTGCGCCCTGCTTCAGGTCCAGCCGCCCTGCATCGCTGCGATCCAGTTCGGCGCGCATGCGTGCTCGCATCTTCAGTACATCGCCGAACAGGGTCTCGTGCTCACGCGCACGGCTCAGGGTGTCAGCGCGTACCCGTTCGAAGTCGGACAACAGCGATGCATCGCCGGCCACGCCGCGTGCGCGTACCAGCGCCTGATGCTCCCAGGTCCAGGCGCGCTCGCGCTGGTATTCGGTATAGCTGGCCAACGAGGACACCAACGCGCCCTTGCCGCCATCCGGACGCAGGCGCACGTCAATGTCGTACAGGCGGCCGGCGGCGGTCACCGCACCGAGCAAGGCCATCACCTTCTGCGCAAGACGGGCAAACCAGCGGCCGCTGTCCAATGGACGCGGGCCATCGCTACCGTCACTGCCAGCCGGGCTGTCGTACAGGAACACCAAATCCAGGTCCGAACCAAAGCCCAGTTCGACGCCACCCAGGCTGCCGTACCCGATGATCGCAAAGCGCCCGCCCGGCACTTCACCATGTGCCTGCAACATGTCCGCATGCGCCATCTGCAGCACGGTCACCACCACTGCGTCGGCCAGTTGCGCCAGTTGCTGCGTACAGTCGACCGCACGCTGGCGGCCGTCGTGGAAGGCCAAGGCCATGCGGAAGCTCAGCGCGAGTCGCACTTCGTTGAGCGCGCGCAGTGCTGCTTCCGGATCATCGATCTGCAAGGCGGCGGCGCAGGCTTCCTGCATTTCCTGCGCCTCCGGCATCGGACCGGCGACGCGGGTATCCAGCAGTTCGTCCAGCAGCAGCGGGAATGCAAGCAGCCGCTCTGACAACAGCGCGCTGCGTGCGAGCACGTTGACAAGCCTGGTCAGCGCACTGGGCTGCTCGTCCAGCAGTGCCAGATAGCTGGTGCGGCGCAGGATGGCCTGCAGCAGGCCCAGCACGCGACGCAGCGCGGCATCTGGTTGCGGCGAACGGGTGGCAGCGTGCAGCAATGCCGGCAACACCCTGTCCAAGCGTGCGCGGGCGCTGTCGGACAGTGATTTCACCCCCAGCGACTGGGCGAACTCACGCAGGGATTGATCAGCACCGGCCGCATCGACGAAGCCGGCCTCGACCAGCACTTCTGCGCTGCCGCCGCCTGGCAATACCCGCCAATAGCTGGACAGCACATCCGGCGCCGCCTGACCTTGGCGTGGTGCCAACAAGGCAGCGAATTCAACACCAACGCGTTCGCGCTGTTCGTTCAAGGCTGCAAGCAAGGCGTCCCAATCCGCATAACCCAGGCCAAGGGCGATGCGGCTGCGGTCCAGCGGATCATTGGGCAGGCAATGGGTCTGCGCGTCGCGCAGCATCTGCAGGCGGTTCTCGACACGGCGCAGGAAGCGATAGGCCTGGATCAGGTCATCGCCATCGCTGGCGGCCATCTGCCCGCCTTCGACCAGCGCGCGCAGCGCCGGCAGCAGGCGTCGCTCGCGCAACGCGGGTTCGCGGCCGCCGCGGATCAGCTGCAGTGCCTGCGCCAGGAATTCGATCTCGCGGATGCCGCCGGGGCCGCGCTTGATGTCGTCCAGTCGGTCCTTGCGCGCGACCTCGGCGGTGATCGCCGCCTTCATCTCGCGCAGGCCATCAAGCGCGGTGAAATCCAGGTAGCGGCGATAGACGAAGGGTCGCAGCGTCTCCAACCAGGCCTCGCCTGCGGCGATGTCACCGGCCACCGCGCGTGCCTTGATCCAGGCATAGCGCTCCCAGTCGCGGCCTTCGCGCTGGAAATACTGGTCCATGCCAGCGAACGACAGGGCAACGCGACCGGCGGTGCCGAATGGGCGCAGACGCAAGTCGACGCGGTGACTGAAACCTTCGGCGGTGGTTTCGTCCAACAGCCGCGCCAGCCGCTGGCCGAGCCGCGCGAAATACTCCTCGGCGGCCAGCGGGCGTGTGCCATCGGATTCGCCGTTGTGCGGGTAGGCGTAGACCAGATCGATATCGGAAGAGAAATTCAGCTCGCCGCCGCCGAGCTTGCCCAGCCCGAACACCACCAGCCGCTGCGCGCTGCCGTCGGCGTCACGGACCACGCCGTGGCGGCTGGCGAACTCCTGCTCCAGCGCCTCCAGGCCCAGCTGCAGGCACTCCTCGGCCAGGCCGGTGGCGCCCGCCAGGGTGGCATCGACGTCGTCGAGTTCGAGCAGATCGCGCCAGATCAGCCGGGTTGAGGCCGCAGCGCGGTAGCGACGCAGCTGGGTCGGCCAGGCCGTGGGTTGCAGTGGGTCCAGCACGGGCAACGGCAAGGGGGCTGGATCGGCCTGACCCAACAGCTGCAGCAGCTCCGGCTGCCGGCACAAGGTGTCGATGGCGAAGTCACTGGTAACCGCCAGCTGCCGCAAACCAGCCTCGAAGCCCTCTGAGTGCGGCCATTGCGCCGGATCGGGAGCCGCCAGCTTGAGCCGGGCCAAGGCACGTTCGATTACAGGCTGAATAGATTCAGGTGCAGCGGGGGTGATTTGGTTCATTTCCCGATTCTGGCATCTGCGGCCCAGAAGTCGCCATCTCCGGCGATCAGGCAATAAAAAAGCCCGCTGACAGCGAACTGTCAGCGGGCTTTGCTCCCTCCCCCACGTCGGGATGCAGGGCGATCCTGCCGGGTGCGAAAGCAACTTGCACGCTGCAGTGCAAAACAATACCGGCCAGTACAAGAGCACTCGATCCGCAAACGCCATCCCACCAAGGTAGAACCCCCCTGTTCACCCCGAACGGCGATAATCAGCCATCCCCCCAACAAACCGTAGTCGTCATGTCTGTCGAACGTATCTTGGACCCGCGCCTGCGCGACCGCATCGTTTCCGCCGAACAAGCCGCGGCCTTCATCCAGCCCGGCGAAACCGTGGCCATGAGTGGCTTCACCGGTTCCGGCTACCCCAAGGCGGTACCGCTGGCGCTGGCGCAGCGCATTGAAGAGGTTCACGCCGCCGGCCAGCCGTTCAAGATCAAGCTGATGACGGGCGCCTCGACCGCTCCGGAACTGGATGGCGCGCTGGCCAAGGCCGACGCCATCGCCATGCGCATGCCGTTCCAGACCGACCCGGATGCACGCAAGCGCATCAACGAAGGCACGCTGGACTACATCGACATCCATCTCTCCCACGTTGCCCAGCATGTCTGGTTTGGCTTCTACGGTGAGATCGATACCGCGGTGATCGAAGTCTCGGCAATCCGCGAAGACGGTTCGCTGGTGCCTTCCACCTCGGTCGGCAACAACAAGACCTGGCTGGACCTGGCCAAGAAGGTGATCATCGAGGTCAACGCGTGGCAGCCTGCCGACATCGAGGGCATGCATGACATCTATTACGGCACCGCGCTGCCACCACACCGCAAGCCGATTCCACTGATCCACGCCAACGACCGCATCGGCCAGGCCACGCTCAGCGTGGACCCGGACAAGATCGTGGCGGTGGTGCGCACCAATGGGCCTGACCGCAACAGCCCGTTCAAGCCGATCGATGAAGACAGCCGCCAGATCGCCGGCTATCTGATCGAATTCCTCAAGCACGAAGTCGCCAAGGGCCGCCTGCCGGCCAACCTGCTGCCGCTGCAGTCGGGCGTGGGCAATATTCCCAATGCGGTGCTGGCTGGTCTTGCTGAAAGCGGCCTGCGCGGCCTGACCTCGTTCACCGAGGTGATCCAGGACGGCATGCTGGACCTGCTCAAGTCCGGTGTGCTTGAGTACGCCTCGTGTACCGGCTTTGCGCTGAGCCCGGAGGCGAACGAAGAGTTCAAGCGCAACATCAAGTTCTACCGCGAGCGCATCATCATGCGCACGCAGGAGATCTCCAACCATCCGGAGCTGGTGCGCCGCCTGGGCTGCATCGGCATGAACGGCATGATCGAGGTCGACCTGTACGGCAACGTCAATTCCACCCATGTGATGGGTAGCCGCATCATGAACGGCATCGGTGGTTCCGGCGACTTCACCCGCAACGGTTTCCTGTCGACCTTCCTGAGCCCGTCGATGGCCAAGGGCGGTTCGATCTCGGCGATCGTGCCTATGGTCAGCCACGTGGATCACACCGAGCACGATGTCTCGATCATCGTCACCGAGCAGGGCCTGGCCGATCTGCGCGGCCTGCCGCCGCGTGCACGTGCGCGCCAGGTGATCGACAACTGCGCGCACCCGGATTACCGCGACCAGCTCAACGACTACTTCGACCGCGCCTGCCGCGACAGCTACGGCAAGCACACGCCGCACCTGTTGCCGGAAGCCCTGTCCTGGCATCAGCGCTATATCGATACCGGCAGCATGAAGGCCTGAGGCCAAACCTGTAGTGCCGAGCCATGCTCGGCAAGCGGCCTTCCAGGTAAAGCC
>NZ_JBRREH010000118.1:0-12172 GCF_056760175.1 Stenotrophomonas sp. STEN021
CCCCCCCCCCCCCCCCCCCCCCCCCCCGGGGCGGGGGGGTTTTTGGGGGGCGGGGCTCCCCCCGCCAAGCCGGTAGGCCCAAAGCGACCGATACCAAGGGATTGCAGAATTTCTATCAGCGGAAAATTGGCCGACTTCGCGGCTGACGCCGCTCCCACAGGCGTGGGGAGGGGCCGCGTGCCCAGTCTTCGACTTGAGGTTGCTGTGCCAGCAACGCCAGCCCCGCTTTGAGCTAGCATCAGCGCAACCGGGAGCCAGGGACTGCCAAGCATGAAGATCGCCGTAGTGCGCTGTCTGTTGTTGGTCATGTGGCTGCTGTTGGTCACCACGCCTGCGGTGGCGGCGCCCGGCAAGTTGCTGGAAGCCATTCCTGCCGATGGTGCACCTGCCGGCGCCAAGGCCTGGCGCATCCGTTACGAAACCACCGATGTCGATGGCGACCCTGCACAATCTACCGGGGTGTTGATCGCACCTGATGGGCCAGGCCCGGTGCAAGGGCGCGACATCGTGGCATGGGCGCATGGCACGGTAGGCATCGATTCGGCCTGTACCCCTATCCGCACACTGGACCAGATTCCCGGGCTTGCCGACATGCTGGCGCGTGGTTGGGTGGTGGTGGCCAGCGACTACCCGGGGCTGGGGACGCGCGGGCCGCATGCCTATCTGGCCGGCGATGCCACCGCAGCGGCAGTGTTGGATTCAGTGCGTGCTGCTACCGGGTTGGCTGCCGCTGGTGCCAGCCGCAGCTTCGCGGTGTGGGGGCATTCACAGGGCGGGCACGCCGCATTGTTCGTCGCACAGCGGGCGCGCAGCTATGCGCCGGACCTGCAGTTGCAGGGCGTGGTGGCGGTATCACCGCCTACCGATCTGGTGGCGAACATGCAGCATGCCGACGCCACCGTTCGTGGCCTGTTGACGGCGTTTACCGCGCGCAGTTGGTCAAGGGTCTACGGTGCTGATCTGTCCACCATCGCCAACAAGACCACGCAAGGCGTGATCGAGCGCGCTACCAGCGGCTGCGAAGGTGATCCATTCTCCGCCGCTGCGCTGGTCCGCTTGGTTCGGCTGCGTGCGCGGCTGGGCAGTCTGGATCTGAGTCGGCGTGCGCCTTGGGATGGGTTGATGGCGCGCAACTCCATCGGCGCGCTGCCAGCGGGCACCGCGCCGCTGCTGTTGGTGCAGTCCGACGCTGATGGCTTGATCGCCACGCCGGTGACGCAGGCGTTCTTCGAACGGAGCTGCAGGCGCGGTGCGGTTGTAGGCTACCTGCGGCTGCCGGATACCGGTCATGCAACTACTGCCATTGTTTCGGCGGATCAGGCCATCGCCTGGATCGCGGCGCGCTTCAGTGGGCAGCCTGCGGGCAGCGACTGTGGCCTGGCGATGAAGGCCGGTGCTGGCAACGGCTGAAGAACGTACCAGTGTCCCTCGCACGCATGGGTTGAACGGTTTGCCATGGCAGCGTGATATCACGCTGCAGTTTCGATCACGGAGGTGTCGCCATGTCACTGCTGCTTTACGGTCATCCGTTTTCTTCTTACACGCAAAAGGTGCTGATAGCGTTGTATGAGAACGCCATCGCCTTCGAATTCCGCCTGCTCGGGCCGGATGCACCGGAGCAAATAGGCCAATGGCTGCAGCATTGGCCGCTGGGCAAGTTTCCGCTGCTGCTCGATGGCGACCGTAGCGTTGTAGAGACCAGCATCATCATCGAGTACCTGCAACTCACCCACGCTGGACCGGTGCGATTGCTGCCCGAAGATTCGATGCAGGCGCTGGATGTGCGCTTCCATGATCGCTTCTTCGACCTGCATGTCATGAGCCCGGTACAGCACGCGGTGGCCGGTGCGCTGAGCGGTGACGTTGGCAAACGCGATGAAGCGCGGACGTTTGCGACCCAGAAGCTGGAACTTGCCTACGCCTGGTTGGAAAGCCAGCTGCCGGGCCGGCAATGGGCATCGGGTGACCGGTTCTCGATGGCTGACTGCGCAGCAGCACCATCGCTGTTCTACGCCGACTGGACGCACCGCATCAGCGACGACTATCCCTTGCTGCTCGACTATCGCCAGCGGTTGTTGCAACGGCCATCCTTCGCGCGCGCGGTAGATGAAGCACGCGGCTATCGCCATCTGTTCCCGTTGGGTGCACCTGAGCGCGATTGAGCACCTGCGAACGCGTGGGTGCGCGCTCAGGTGTTCATCGCAGCGCGCTGGCTGCCTGGGTCAGCTACCCAGCTTGACCCAGCGCCCACCGTCACGCAGTGATACTTCGAAGCGCGCCCATTGGCGCAGCTCGGCGGCGCTGGCATGGCCGACGTCGCCGATGCCGTCGCCGGCCACCACCGTATACACCAATCGCTCAGGGGAAGGCCCTGACAGCATAGGCGTCACCGATACCCGGCGTACGCTCCAGGCCCGCCCCAGGCGACCGTTGCTGTAGCAGCGACCGGGCTCGATCAGTTCCGGGTGCAAGGCATCGCGCTCGGCGTTCTGCTTGGCCAGCTCCAGCAGCTCGGTGAGGCTCTCGTCGGTGATGTCGACGAAGGAGTTGAGCTGACCGATGGCGGCGTGAAAATCTTCCTGGGTCAGGTCAACATGGCGTTGCGCCGACGGCACGGTCACGGTCTGCTGGCGACGCCGATGCAGATGAACCGGATAGCGGCGCCAGGCGAAGCACGCATTGAATACGACCCCGGCCAACAGGATGGCGGCGACGTTGATCGCTACCGGGGTGAGCAGGTAGTGGTAGCCCAGCGCATGCACATCGCTGCCTCCTATCACTGCGGCAAGCGCGGTGGCGCCGCCGGGTGGGTGGATGCAGCGCAGGTAGTGCATCGCACCGACGGCCAGGCCTACCGCGAGCGCGCCGGTCCAGGACTGCTCAGGGAACATCAGCTGGCAGCTGACGCCAATGAAGGCGGACACGAGGTGACCGGCAATCACCGCCCAAGGCTGCGACAAGGCGCCATGGGGCACGGCAAACACCAATACCGCGCTTGCTCCCATCGAGGCCAACATGATCGCGCCACCGGCATGGTTGAAGCCACCGGGGAAGCACCAATGGGTGATCTGGTAGACCACGCTGATGCCGATCAGCGCTCCCAGCGCGGAAATCCACTTCTCGCCGTGGCTGGTCTGGTTGCGCTCGATGCTCAACCAGCTGCGCAGAGGATGCTGGGGCTTGCTGCTGGACGTCATGGCGGTTGACAGGGAGGGAGATCGCTATTTTGCCGGGTTTCCCACATGCTGCATGAGTCCGGATCGGCTCATTGACCGTTGGCTGATGCGGATTGGTTTGTTTCTCATGCCGAGGATGCATGCGCAGACGAGCTGAACGGGTAGGATGGGAAGAGCTTCTTTCTGTTGTCTGCGTGATGATTCCCGGACCGTTGATCTCGTGGCCGTTCCTGCTGATGGTGTTTGTGTTGCCGCTGCTGGGCGGCCTGGTGGCGCTTGGCCTGCTTGTACGGGCCTGGTATTTCCATCGGCATGGAGAGGGCGGCTGGGGGGCATTCTTCAACTGGAAGGTGCGCCTGGGTGGCGTGTTCGTATTGCTGGTGGCGGCGTGGGTGGGTGTGTTGGTCTACAAGACCGCCCAGTTCAAGCGGGAATTCGCCGTCGAGAGCTGGCAGCGTGGCAGCCGCGCAAAATTCGTGTTGGAACGTGACTTCCAGTATGGCGAGTTCAATGTTCCAAGGGGAACGCTGGTCAATCGCCGCGATGTGTTCGACAACGGTGAGCCGCAGCGGCCACTGGGATTGCGTGGCTTGGATGCGCTGCAGTTCCCAGCACCGGTGCAGCTAGCGGGCATCTGGGTTGATGCATTGGAGATATCCCCCGGGCGCATGCGGCTGACCTCCGATCAACGCATCAGCCCGGTGTATCACGCCGATCCGGAGAGCGGTGACTGGGTGGTCGACCACGCGCGTTCTTTCATCGATTGCCGAGCCGGTGAGACCGCCTGGTTCCACGCACCGTTGATCGACTATGACATCCAGGCCGAGTTCACGACCGGTGAGCCGGATGGTGCGGCGGCACGCTTCAAACCCAGCCAATGGCAGTTCACCCACTGTGAGAACGACGGGGTGCCGATGGAGGTGAAGCCGGCCTTCGCCGAGCCGATGCCGGCCGGCGCAACACGGCAGGTGTTTGCCACGAAAGACTGATCCATCCCAGCAGGGAGGACGGTTTTACGCAGATTTGATGCGTAGCCAAGGCTGTCGCCATCGTTGGTTTATGGGGGCTGGGTGAACAATTCCGCATCGCCGCGCAGCTCGCGCGGCCGCTTTCGGAAAATCCATGAAACGCTCACGCTCTTCGTTGTATTTCGCTGCCCTTGTTGCCCTCACCGCCAGCGCGAATGCGCTGGCCATCGATACCAGCGGCAGCGCTGCCCTGACCAGCGACTATGTCTGGCGCGGCACCACCCAGAGTCAGGGCGATGCCGCTGTGCAGGCTGGTTTCCGTGTAGCTGGCGCTAGTGGTGTGTATGCGGCCGTGTCCGGCTCCAGCGTTGAGTTCGCCCCGGAGACGCACGCCAGCAGCGAGCTGGACTTCATCGTTGGCTGGAACGGCAAGCTGGCCGACGACTGGGCGCTTGATGCCAACCTGCTGCATTACCGTTACCCTGCAACGACGGTCGACCTGAACTGGACCGAGCTCAACACCACGCTGACCTGGAAGGAGAACTACTGGCTGTCGCTGGGCTGGTCGCCGGAAGCGCTGGGCACCAGCCAGGATGGCTTGTACACCCAGGTGGGCGTGCGCGTGCCGCTGTCACCGCAGCTGCGGTTGGAAGCCGCCGCGGGTTGGTACCAGCTGCAGGATGCGGTGGGCGGTGGTTATGCGCACGGCCAATTGAGCGCGATATGGGCGGTGGCAACCCCGTTCGAGCTGCGCCTTAGCGGGCATTTCACCGACCAGCACGCACGTGAGCTGTTCGGGGAGCAGGCCGCCGGCACGCGTTGGGAGGCTGCGGTGCAGGCATCGTTCTGAAGGCTGTCAGCCGAGTGCGATGCCACGCTCTTTGTAGGAGCGGCGTCAGCCGCGATGCAGACATCAACTGGCAGCCCAACCAACTGTGATCTGTTGATCTGCGAGTTTCGCGACTGACGTCGCTCCTGCATCGGGGCGCTCAAGGTTTGTTGGTGGGGGCATGCGCTTCGCTGTTGATGCCGCTTCGACGTGGCTTCCTGCTGCTGGCGAAGCTTAGTGACAGGTGCGTGCACGCGACAACGGCAATGACCATGGCAGCTTCACCGTCGCTGGCCAGGAACGCCATCAGCAAGCCGATGAATCCGAGGATGGAAAGCGCATCGAACAGCAATCGACTGAAGTACCACGCGGAAACCAGGATCAGCAGATACATCGTCGCTGGCAGTGCTGGCGTCCGGGCGATGAAGTAGAGAATGTCCATCCGCGGGATGTCTGGCTGTTGGCTGGGTGACGACGAATTCTAGGTGCGCCGCATGTGCTGGATATGCGCCCAATGTGAAGCGAATTTGAAGTGATGGATGCCGGCGGCCGGCAGCGGAAAAGTGCTGGAAATGGTGGCTTGGCTGCTGTTAGCTTTCGCCATCTGGAACACATTGGCTGGGCGAATCTTGAACTCTTCCGAACGAAGCACGTGGCCGTGCACCGCGCGTAGCGTGTTGTTGCTGATGGTGCTGGCCTTGGCCGCCAGCTGGCTGTGGCGACAGCCCTTCAGCGTGGTCGCCCGCGAAGGCTGGAAGCTCTCACGCCTGCCAGCACCAACTGCGATAGCGGTACCGGTGCAGGGCATCAAGCCGCGGCAGATTGCCGATACCTTCGGCGCGCCACGCGGGCGCGACCGCAGGCACCACGGTGTGGATATCTTCGCCAAGCACGGCACACCGGTTGTCGCTGCTACCCATGGCGTGGTCGCGGCGGTGCGCGACAGCGGCCTGGGCGGGCGCCAGGTGTGGGTGATCGGGCCAGCTGGGCAGCGGCACTACTATGCGCATCTGCAGGATTGGACGCCGGGGCTGGCCTATGGGTACATCGTGCAGGCCGGCGATGTGCTGGGCTTCGTGGGCGACAGCGGCAATGCGCGCGGAACGCCGGCGCATCTGCATTACGGTATCTACGGCGGCGATGGTCCCTTCGACCCGCTGCCGTTGATGCATGCAGGCCAGCCGCGCAAGCGGTAAGGTACGCCCCCTGCAAGCCGCCTTTCCGCGGCGAGAGCTGTACTGAACGATGCTGATTGATCAATTCGACCGTGAACACCTGTGGCACCCCTACAGCGCCCTGGGCGGCCTGGTGCCGGTACTCAAGGTCGCCCGTGCCGATGGCGTGCTGCTGCAGCTGGAGGATGGCACCCGGCTGATCGACGGCATGGCGTCATGGTGGTGCGCGATTCATGGTTACAACCATCCGCAGCTGAACCAGGCCGTGGTTGACCAGCTCGGCCGCATGTCGCATGTGATGTTTGGTGGACTCACCCACGAACCGGCCATCGCGCTGGGCAAGCAGTTGCTGCAGATCGTGCCCGAAGGGCTGGATGCGATTTTCTATGCCGACTCCGGTTCGGTGTCGGTGGAAGTGGCGCTGAAGATGGCGATCCAGTACCAGGCGGCGCGTGGCAAGCCCGGCAAATGCAATATCGCCACCACGCGTTCTGGCTATCACGGCGATACCTGGAATGCGATGTCGGTATGCGACCCGGTCACCGGCATGCATGGATTGTTCGGCAGCTCGCTGCCGACGCGCCGCTTCGTGCCCGCGCCGCAGACGCGCTTCGGCGAGGACTGGGAACCGGCCGATATCGCGCCGCTGCTACAGCTGTTTGCTGAAAGTGCCGATGAGTTGGCTGCCTTCATCATCGAGCCGGTGGTGCAGGGCGCGGGCGGCATGCGCTTCTACCATCCGCAGTACCTGCGCGAGCTCGCACGTTTGTGCCGCGAGCACGATGTATTGCTGATCTGCGATGAAATCGCCACCGGCTTCGGGCGCAGCGGGCGGTTGTTTGCCTGTGAACATGCGGGCGTCAGCCCCGATATCCTGTGCATCGGCAAGGCATTGACCGGCGGCTACATGACGCTCGCCGCAACGCTGTGCACGCGCGAGGTCGCCGATGTGATCGCCAGCGCCGAGCCGGGTGTGTTCATGCATGGCCCGACCTTCATGGCCAATCCGCTGGCCTGCGCGGTGGCGCTGGCCTCGGTGCAGTTGTTGCTGTCGCAGGATTGGCAGGGGGCGGTGGCGGCGATCGAGCGTCGTCTTGAAGAGAGTCTGGCACCTGCGCGCGCCCTGCCGCAGGTGGCCGATGTACGCGTGCTTGGGGCCATCGGCGTGATCGAGTTGAAGGCATCGCTGCGTCTGGAACGCATCCAGCAGCGGATGCTGGACCATGGCATCTGGATCCGGCCGTTCGGGCGGCTGGTCTATGTGATGCCGCCGTATGTAATCGCTGATGCACAGCTGCAGCGGCTGTGCGAGGCCATGGTCGCGCTGGTGGCCAGCCTGCAGGAAGAGGATATGCGCGCATGAGCGGCAAGATTGTGTTTGTCAGTGGCATCGATACCGAGATCGGCAAGACCGTGGTCACCGGTTGGT
Organism: Stenotrophomonas sp. STEN021; assembly: GCF_056760175.1. Classification (NCBI taxonomy): domain Bacteria; kingdom Pseudomonadati; phylum Pseudomonadota; class Gammaproteobacteria; order Lysobacterales; family Lysobacteraceae; genus Stenotrophomonas; species Stenotrophomonas sp. STEN021. Next base: position 7,578 of record NZ_JBRREH010000118.1, read on the forward strand.
TGGCGCAACAATGGGCCGCGCAGGGCGGGGATGTGATCACCCAGAAGCTGGTGCAGACCGGCTGCGTGGCCGCCGCCGATGACATCCTGCTGCACCGGCGCATCATGGGCACGGGCTTGTTCGAGGAGGACCGCGACGGCACCACGATGCCGGCGTTGTTTGCCTATCCGGCATCGCCGCATCTGGCCGCCCGTTTGGAGCAGCGTGCGCTGGATCTTTCTGCAATCGAAGCCGCTACGGAGCGCTTGTGCGAGCGCTACGGGACAGTGTTGATCGAAGGCGCCGGTGGCCTGATGGTGCCGCTGACCGAGCAGCTGCTGACGATCGATTACGTCGCGCAGAAGGGCTGGCCGCTGCTGCTGGTGACATCCGGGCGCCTGGGCAGCATCAACCACACCTTGCTGTCGTTGGAGGCGATTGCGGTGCGCGGGATTACCTTGCACGGCGTGGCTTGGAACAGTCGCGATGACAGCAGTGATGAGCTGATCGCGGCAGATAGTCGCGGTTTCATTCGCGACTGGGTGTTGAAGCGGTTCCCGGATGCGGTGTGGTATGACGTGCCGAGGATTGATCTGGGCTGAAACCGTTGGCAATGTGCGCAATGGTGCTGATGGCTGATCGCGTTGATCAGCGCAGGTGCGGGACATGCTGCCGGTGTGTTCCTCGTCGAACGGTTTTTGGGATCATTCCTGCGCACATTGCATCTATCATGAGGCTTCAAGACAGGAAGGAGCCTGACATGACATTTGCTTTTCCCGCATTCCACGAGATGGTGCTTGAACGCGCCCACAGTGTGGAGAGCATCGAGGCTGCAATGCGTCGCAGTGGCTGGAACAGCATCCAGAAAACGCCTTCAGGCGCGAGCTGTGCTGTCTCGTTCAACATATGGTCGTTCGGTGAGAAGGTCGAAGTGACCTGCGATGCATCGCACACCGTGCTGCGCAGCACTTGTGCATGGCCCACCCAATGCCTGGATTGGGGAAAGAACCGGCGGAACTTGGAGATGCTGGCTGCAGCGCTGGGGCCTTGAAGCAGCGATTGCGGCGTTGTCTGTTATTGGATGCGGCGCTGCCGGGCAGATGCAACGTGTTATTGATTGATCTGGGCTGATTGGGGTCCTTGCGAAATGCACCCCTCCCCAGCCCTCCCCTGCGCGTTGCGCAAGGGAGGGAGTTGATCGTGCAGCACTGAGCTGTTGCTTGCGCGCCCTCCCTTTGCCGCAGGCAAGGGGAGGGTTGGGGAGGGGGGCTTCTGCTCCTGCTTAAGCCGCTTGGATCGCTACTTCTTCAACTTGTAGGCCAACACATAATCGCCAGCCTTGGTCCCGGTCGAACCATGGCCGCCGGCCACCAGCAGCACCATCTGCTCGCCCTGGCTGTTGAGGTAGGTCATCGGCGTGGCTTGGCCACCGGCCGGAATACGCACATCCCACAGCACCTTGCCGTTGGCCAGGTCGTAGGCGCGGAAGTTGTCGTCGGTGGCCGCGCTCATGAAGGCCACGCCGGTTGCGGTCAGCATCGGTCCGCCAATACCGGGCACGCCGATGCGGATCGGCAGCGGCACAGGTGAAAGGTCCTGGATGGTGCCGTTGCGATGCTGGTAGGCGATCTTGCCGGTGCGCAGATCGGCGCCGGCAACCGTGCCCCACGGCGGCACCTGGCAGGGCACACCAATGGGCGACATGAAAGGCGTCATTTCCACGGCGTAGTCCGCGCCCTTGTTCTCATTCAAACCATGCTCGCCCTTGTTCATTTCGCGGCCGCTGGTCTCATGCTTGGGTACCAGCTTGGAGACGAAGGCCAGATAGGTTGGCATGCCGAACATCAGCTGCCGCTGCGGGTCTACCGCCACGCTGCCCCAGTTGAAGGTGCCGAAGTTGCCTGGATAGATCAGGCTGCCCTGCAGCGTTGGCGGTGTGTAGCGGCCTTCGTAGCGCAGCTGCCGGAACTGGATGCGGCACAGCATCTGGTCGATCAGGCTGGCACCCCACATATCGGCTTCGCGTAGCGGCTTGGGTTCGAAGCTCAATGCGGATGTAGGTTGCGTGGGGGCGGCAAATTGACCGGGAATATCCACGTACTGCGGCGCGGTGCGTTGGCCGATGGGCAGCAGGGGTTTGCCGTCGCGGCGATCCAGTACGTATATATCGCCCTGTTTGGTCGGCTGCACCAGCGCCGGTACGCGGCCTTGCGGCAGGTCCAGGTCGAGCAGTACCGGTTGCGCCGGAGTATCCATGTCCCATAGATCGTGGTGCACGAACTGCTGCACCCAGCGCACCTGGCCGCTGGCAATATCCAAGGCCACCACCGATGAGGAGTAGGTTTCTTCGGCCGGGCTGCGGTACATGCCGAGCTGGTCGGGGGTGCGGTTGCCCATCGGGAAGTAGGCCAGACCAAGCGCTTCATCGGCACTGGCCACCGACCAGCTGTTCGGCGAACTGGGTGTGTAGACCTGGTTGGGGTTGTTCGGGTCCAGCGGCGCGGTCTGGGTGGGGTTGCCCGAATCCCAGTTCCACAGCAGTTTGCCGCTATGCACGTCGTAGGCACGGATCACGCCGGATGGCGAGTTGATCGCATAGTCGTCGTTGACCGCACCGGCGACGACGACCTTGCCGCCAGCGATCAGTGGCGGCGAGGTGGAATAGTAGTAACCGGCCTGCTTGAACGGCATGTTGTGCAGCAGGTCGAGCACGCCGTTGTTGGCGAAGTCGGTGCAATGCTCGCCGGTATGCGCGTCCAGCGCATGCAGCTTGGCGTCGGCGCTGGGCAGGAACACACGGCTGCTGCAGGTGTGTGTTCCTGCCGGTGTGTCTGTCGCTGCTGCGGTGGAGTTGTTGGCGGCTTCGGTGTGATACGACAGCCCACGGCAGGTCTGGTGTTGGCGCTGTGGCTCCATGCCGGCACCCGGATCAAACTTCCACAGCACCTTGCCGTTGTCCGCATCCAGTGCGAACGCCAGGCTGTGTGGCGTGCACAGGTACAGCGTGTTGCCGATCTTCAACGGGGTGACTTCGTAGGTGGTCTCGCCCACGTCCTGCGGCAGGCGCACATCGCCGGTCCGCATCTGCCAGGCCAGCTGCAGCTGGCCGACATTGGCCGGGGTGATCTGGGTCAGCGGCGAATAGCGCTGGCCGTAGCCGCTGCGGCCGTAGGCCTGCCATTCGCCTTCCGGCTGCGCGGTGTCACCCAGCGCCGGGTTGGCGTTGACGATCTCCATCGGCAGGCGGCCATCGATCTCATGCAGATGCCGCGGGATGCTGGCGAAGGCAACCGCCGCCACGCCCAACGAGGCCAGCAGCACCGGCCAGCCGGCCGGGCCGGTGTAGCCGCGTGGGCTGGAACGGCGTGAGGCAGGCAAGGCCATCAGCAGGCCGAGCAGGGCCGGCACGCCAAGGCGGGTGGCCAGCGGCCACCAGTACAGGCCGGCTTCCCACAACGACCAGCCCAGCAGCACCAGCAACCAGCCGGCATACAGCCAGGTCGGCCAGCGCCGGTGTCGCCACAGGCCCCAGGCCACGGCCAGCAGCAGCAGGCCGCTGAGCAGGTAGAACGGGCTACCCTGCAAGGCAAGCAACCATGCGCCGCCCATCGCCAGGGCCAGCCCGAACAGTGTCGTCAACAACAGGGTCAGAACACGCATGGCGTCCCCGCAGCATCCAGAAGTTACGGCCATGCTGCGCCACGGCATGTCTGCATGGCGTCACGCGCGTTCTTAACATTCACGCCGTAGAATCAGGGCCTTGCCGACCAAGGACTGAGCATGAGCATTCTGGACTTCATCAGAAAGGAACTGATCGAGATCATCGAGTGGACCGATGACTCGCGTGACACGCTGTCCTACCGCTGGCCGGATGATGACCGCCAGATCAAGAACGGCGCGCAGCTGATCGTGCGCGAGTCGCAGATGGTGCAGTTCGTCGCCGCCGGCCAGTACGCCGATCTGTTCGGCCCCGGCAAGCACACGCTGAGCACGCAGAACATCCCGGTGTTGTCGACCATCCTGGGCTGGAAATACGGTTTTGAATCGCCGTTCAAGTGCGATGTCTACTACCTCAATACGCGTCTGTTCACCGGCAACAAGTGGGGTACCTCCAATCCGGTGATGATGCGCGACGCCGATTTCGGCGTGGTCCGCCTGCGCGCGTTCGGTACCTACGATTTCCGCATCGTCGACCCGCCGAAGTTCCTCAAGGAAGTGGCCGGTACCGACCAGAATTTCCGCTTGGATGAATTTGCCGACACCATGCGCTCGCGCATCGTCAGCGTCTTCACCGAGGCGCTGGCCAAGGCCGGCGTGCCGGCGCTGGATGTGGCCTCGCGCTACTCCGAGCTGGGCGAAGCCTTGCTGCCGATCATCAACCCGGCGATGACCGACAAGTACGGCATCGAGATCACCAGCTTCATCCTGGAAAACGTATCGGTGCCGCCGGAAGTGGAGCAGGCCATCGACAAGCGTTCCAGCATGGGCGTGATCGGCAACCTCAAGGGTTCACCCCCGTTTTCACGGACACTTACGAGAAGGCCGATCAAGGCCATGAGGAGTGTTCATGTCGAAGCGAAGGAAGTTCAGCACCGAGTTCAAGCGCGGTGCGGTTG